>NZ_JBXDLD010000081.1:0-6734 GCF_056820425.1 Priestia sp. KCTC 13724
GCTGAAGCAGCACTTGACGATTAAAAAGTTCTACGCACAAAGCGAACAAGGCGTGCATAATCAGGTGTATATCGCAATGATTGTCTATTGCCTAAATGTACTGGCACAGCTGAACACGAACAGTTCGAGAACGTACTTACAAATTAGTCGTTTACTGAAGGCAGCTCCATGGAAATCCGCTCACTTATGGCTACGAAAAATCGCAGGAAAAGCGGTCCCATAAAGGGTTTCCCGCCTCTGTCACACTCGTCAACAGTTATAGTAAAAAAATGGATGTTTACTACCTCTGTTCAAGAGTATTCGTTTTTCTTTATAAAGAGAAAAATAAGAAAACAGAAAATTCAGTTAAAATTTATGCGACGCTAGTGGTATTTTTTATCTAATAAATTTCCGTAATGGTGAATAGCGATTATGTTGACCTCTAACATGATGATCGTCCATTTGAATGTATCTGCGTGTTGTAGAAATATCTGCATGATCTACGATTCTTTGTAACGTAAAAATATCTCCACCGTTCAAAATATAATCACGGCAAAATGTGTGACGGAACATGTGCGGAGTAGCTTGTTTAATCCCGCAATCTTTTGCGTAGTTCCATAATCTACGTCTAAACGTATCTGCTGATAAAGGCTCACCATAAGCTGATAGGAATATATAATCTGTCTCACCGAAATAACTAGCTGATTCGCTATATAATTCCGTGAGGGCTTTTAACACTTCACGACTAATAGGAACTTCACGAGGCTTTCCATTTTTAGCTATTTCGCTCTTTACTCTTAATGTGCGACGTTTGGTATCCAAAGCATCTATTTGCAACGTGACAGCCTCGTTAATACGTAATCCTGTGTCTAATAGAAGAAGCATCAGAACTTTATCCCGCCAACCCGCATATTGTCTTTCACTCGGCGCTCGTAATAATGCTCTTACTTCCTCGTCAGAAAATCCATTAATTTCATCTTCATGAGGATTTCGTAACTGCTTAATACCTTTCATCGGATTAGATTCTATATATCCGTCTGCATGCCATATGTTACACATCGATTTAAGCGTTCTAAGACGTATATTAATCGTATTAATAGATAAACCCTTACGATCCCCTCTCTCGCTTCTCTACGCCCTCATACGGCCTTCTCTCGTTCTTCATGTAACGTACATAGTCACGAATAATTGTCGGAGTTAAATTGTCAATATAAATACACTGTGGATGAAAGTCGCTGAGATAGCGCTTGAACCATTCAATATGTTTTAAGTAGTCTTTAACGGTTCTTGTGCGCACCCCTTCCGCTTCTTTCGCCTTAACAAAGAGGTCTAACGCTTCATCAAACGTTAGTTTTGCGTGGATAGTACGTGTGTTGTTAGGTGTAGCCGTGTGCTCCTGATATGCCTTTCGTTCGTTAATAAACATGCGTTTTTTACCTACTCGATTATTTCCCATAAAAAAAGCGCCCCTTTCCGCCAACCGACGAAAAAGAGCGCTTCTTACACACGTTTAGCTTATAACTACCGATAAATCATTCGAGTGAGTTTACGATTAAGTCACCGTATGTGCTCATCGTAGTAGTTATTCGCTGTTGGACGTCCCAGGAGAGATTCGAACTCCCGACCGACGGCTTAGAAGGCCGTTGCTCTATCCTGCTGAGCTACTGGGACATATTACTAAATTGTTTCAAAGACATTTTTAATTATATTTAAATATAATTAAAAAGTCAACGTTTTTTTAAAAAATAAATGAGAAGAGAGGAGAAATTTTCTCTTCTCATTTATTTTATTTATTTTTTAAGCAAGCGTGCACGTCAGCTGCATGCTAGGAATATGCTCACCACTTATATCATAAAACTGAACGGTTGCTTCATTATCTTCAACCTCAAGTATAGCATACGTGCGCTCTTTTCTCATACGCGGCAGTAAAATACTTCCGGGATTAATAAACAATACGCCGTCCATTACTTCTGCCCCTGCAACGTGAGAGTGACCGAAGCATGCGACATTTGCCCCTACTTCCCTTGCCTTGTAGTGAAGATTCATCATTGACATTTTGACGTTATACAAATGACCGTGTGTTACCAAACATGTAGCTTCTCCCACTTTTTCAACGCGATCGTTGACATAGGATGCATCGTAATCACAATTTCCACGAACGCTTAAAAAGTTCGCCATTTCTTTACTATTTTGCAAAAGTTCTGAGTCACCACAGTGTATCATTTTATCTACATCTGCATGTCTCTCCTTAATTACGATTAACTCATCTTGTAACCCGTGGCTATCGCTTACAATCAATAGTTTCACACGTCATCACTCCTTTAAAATTGGGCATCAATCAGTGGTTCAAGCTTTTTTAGTGCGTTTGCTCGGTGGCTAATTGTGTTCTTTTCTTCTTTCGTCAATTCCGCCATTGCACGCTTCCACCGTTCGATATAGAAGATTGGATCATAGCCAAAGCCATTTTCTCCTCTTTTCTCTTCCAAGATATATCCTTCACACGTTCCGTCTACTGTAATCGTGTCTTTTCCTGGTACAGAAAGAGCCAGCGTACAATGAAACCTTGCAGTTCGCTCAGCAAACGGCACACCGCTCAACTTTTCTAGTACCTTCTCTATATTAGCATTATCATCCTTTTGTTCGCCAGCATATCGCGCTGAATACACGCCCGGTTCCCCATTTAACGCATCAATAGATAAACCAGAATCATCCGCTATAACGGCAGTATGTAATGTATGTGAGATTGCTTCAGCTTTTAAAATGGCGTTTTCAGCAAAAGTTGTTCCCGTTTCTTCAACATCAGCAATCTCAGGAAAATCTAGCAACGACTTAACTTCAATGCCTTTAGAAGAAAAAAGTGTTTTAAAATCTTTTACTTTCCCTGCATTCTTTGTTGCAATAATGACTTCTCGAACCATCTTAATCTCCTCCACATCTAATGTTAACAGCTTTGCTTAGAGCGATTGAAGCACTTGTTTTTGCGCTTCAATAAGATGCTTAATTCCGCTTTCCCCCAACGAAATTAATTCATCAAGCTCTTGTTTAGAAAACGTTGCTTCTTCACCTGTTCCCTGCAGCTCAACAAATTTACCTTGCCCTGTCATAATAATGTTCATATCAACTTCTGCAGTTGAGTCTTCTTCGTAATTCAAATCTAGAATCGCACCATGTTCACGGTGCATTCCAACGGACGTAGCGGCTAAATAATCTGTAATTGGCATTTCCTTCATTCTTTCTTCTTTAAGCAGCTTTTCAAAAGCAAGCGTCATTGCGACAAACGCTCCGGTAATGGATGCTGTACGCGTTCCCCCATCAGCTTGAATAACATCACAATCAATCCAGATTGTTTTTTCGCCAACTTTATCTAAATCTACAACCGCGCGGAGAGCACGCCCAATTAAACGCTGAATTTCCATTGTACGCCCCGTCACTTTTCCTTTAGTAGATTCACGGATATTTCGCTGTTGCGTTGCTCTCGGAAGCATAGAATATTCAGCTGTAATCCAACCTTTTCCTTGACCACGCATAAAAGGCGGTACTCGATCATCAATGCTTGCTGTACAAATTACTTTTGTATCTCCTACAGATATTAATACAGAACCTTCAGGATGCTTTAAGTAGTCCGTTTTAATCGTAACCGGACGCATTTCCTTTTGATTTCGACCATCATTGCGCATATATTCTCCTCCTTAAATATAGTTTTTTATATGTATCATTTCGTATGAACGCTGTAAAGCACAACACCTTTCATTATATACCTATATCATTAACAAGCATACCTATCGAATAAGAAAAGAGTTTGGGACATAACAAAATGATTGCTTCTAAAAGACGAACACTATAGCTGTTCCCATCTCTTTGATTTGTCTCAACTCGTTCGTTCCATTGCGCTACGGGGTCTCCGTTTTCCCTCTCTTCCCGCAGGAGTCGAGTGTCCTACGCTCCATTCCACCCTGTTTCCAACATTGTTTTCACAATCAACCAAAAAACCTGAACGATTAAAAGTTATGAACTCTCAATCGTTCAGGTATAGTAGAGGCTGACCTACTTACGTCTCAGTCTCCTTCTTATGTTTATCATCAATATAGTGAAAAACCTTTTAGAAACTTTTTGTATTCACATTTTTCGGTCGAGACACCGGTTCAGTTATTTTTTTCCCTTCTTCATTCGTTAACGTCTTCTTACCGTCTACTTTAATCGCAACGCTTTCAACACCTGTTTGCTCTGTCAATGAAAGGACAAGTGAATCTAGTACTTGTTGAGATACTTTGCTTCCTTTCAGATTACCAAAAATATTTTCATTGAACGTTAACGTTAGCTCACCGTCCGCGTATTTCGGCTTAGATACAAGCTGCGCATCTGGATTAAAGTCTGTAACAAGCCCTGAAGAAGCTGATGGACCTTCCACTAATTCATTAACAATAGCTGTATACATATCGCTTTCATTCACCTTGATTCGTTTCGTAACAGGAACGTAGTACGTGTGCTTCCCGTTTTGAGCTAAATAATAAACCGTAGCCGGCTTTGTTTGAGTAATATTCACAACACCTGAATTATCAAAGTTAATACCATCCGCTCTGCTTAATCCTTCGCTAATCGGCGTGTTATTAACTGGCATTGTATCTTTATCATAGCCATTAATACGAAGCTTAACTTTTTCTACCCCGTCAAACTGAGTAAGTGTCCAGGTAATTGCTTGTAAAATACGAAGTTCATCTTCTTTTTTATAATTGGCAAACTCAGGTGAAAAATCAGCAATCATCGTTCCGTCTTTTTCTAATTTCGTTCCTAACACGCGAGTATCCGCTGGCAACACCGCTCGGAAACCATCTGGCAAGAGATTTGAAACTTCTCCACCTTCAATTAAATACTCAAGCGATTGTTTCGCAACACCTTTTTCATTCGGCATAGTTAATGTTTGAGGCACAACGTAGCCGTTTTTATCAATCAAATAAACTTCTGTCTTATTTTCAGCTTTAGACTTTGCTGCTTCTTTCTTCTGATTGCTTCCTTCTTTTGCTACTTTACCTTCAGTTTCCAATGCTTTTTCATCTTTAACGTAGGTGACATCTTTTGGCGGATCAATTTCTGCCGTTTTTTCACCGCCAAACATCCCACATCCCGATAATAGTACCGATGTAGCTACCACTGCTGACACCATGATAAGATTTGTCTTTTTAGACATTTCTTCCCCTCCTCAGACGGTTTGTACTATTATGTATACGAGCCTTTTTTTATTTTAGACCGAAGGAATTTATTTTTTCATACGAAAGGAGCAGCGACCTCTCACTGCTCCTTTTGTGTAGATTATAAAACAATATGATTTACGTTATACACCGGATGCTCAAACCACTTCGATGCAATAGATTGAAAAAGTTCAACTGATCCTGTTGTGAAGAATTGATGCTCAGGTAATTCACCGTTTGATGCTAGTAAATTACTATAAGATAAGATAGCGCTCACCTCAATAGCTGTCTCTTCACCAGAGCTTATCAGCTGGACACCACTTCCAATTACCTGTTGAATAACGGGTCGTAACAGCGGGTAGTGAGTACATCCCAAAATCAACGTATCAATATCCGTGTTAGTCAACGGCTTTAGCGTTTCCTTTACAATCTGTAAAGCCTCGTCACTTTCATAATTACCGCTCTCGACTAACGGTACAAATAGTGGACAGGCTAGATTATCTACTTCTACTCGATTATGCAAAGCTTTAAGAGCATGTGTATACGCCTGACTCTTGACCGTACCGTTTGTCCCTATGACACCTATTTTGTGATTTTTCGTCACTTTAAGCGCTGCACGAGAACCAGGTTGAATGACTCCAAGTACAGGAATATCTAACTGCTGCTGAATCTCCTCAAGTACAACAGCCGTGGCTGTATTACAGGCAATGACGAGCATCTTTATATTACGCTCTACTAAATAGTTCGTCATCTCCCAAGTAAAAGCTTTCACTTCTTCACTGGGTCGGGGCCCGTATGGACAGCGAGCTGTGTCTCCGATATACATAATCTGTTCTTTCGGAAGCTGTCTCATAATCTCTTTCGCAACGGTTAATCCACCTACACCTGAATCAATAACACCTATTGGTCTACTCACAAAAATCGCCTCATTTTTCTTTCATTTCATCATGTAATCTCTTTAATTTACCTTGAAGATCTTTTATTTCCTCTTCTGAGAAGTCACTTAGTACACCTTCTAGATAACCTCTTCTTTTATAAATTACTTCTTCAATAATCCGCTCTCCTTCTGGAAGCAGATGGATACGAACAACTCGTCTATCTTTTGGATCTTTTACTCTCATCACCAATTTGTTCTTTTCCATACGATCTACTAAATCAGTTGTGGTACTGCAGGCTAAATAAATTCGATTAGACAAATCACCGATTGTCATATCACCACGCTCAAACAACCACTGCAATGCAATAAATTGGGGCGGAGTAATCGAATACTGCCCCAAAATTTCTCTACCTTTTTGTTTAATGATTGCTTCAATATGTCGAAGCGACCTTTCCAACTCTGCTACCATGCTTTCATCTTGATCTCGCAATCATATACCACCTTTCTAACTTTCTAAGGAATTCACCTTATTTCTATTTTTATTTAAACGCATAGCGCCCTACGTACCTTCGTAACTATCATGTTTATTGTCCTCTTTTTCACGCTCTTTTTCAAGCTAGAACGTAAGCCCGTAATCAAACAACGCATATAAAACATCAGGCACCTCCGGTACGATAAATGTATCAATCAAA
>NZ_JBXDLD010000082.1:0-32154 GCF_056820425.1 Priestia sp. KCTC 13724
TTTTTGGCTCTAAACAGGAAAAAACATTAAACTGAAAATTGCGTCAACATTTATGCAACACTAGTGAAATTTAGTATAACAAATAACTATACACCACAGCACTTTTTGTATTTTTTCCCACTCCCACAAGGACAAGGATCATTTCTTTTAGGCTTTTCCACTGGCAATTCAATTTTATTGCTATTTATTTCCGGACTTCCTTGTAAAACTGCCTTTCCCGCTTCCTTCATCTCCTTATATCGCTTTTTTAATAGCTCCATTGCTTCTGCACTATCTTTTAATGAACCCTTAACAATCTCATCCACTTGTCTCTTAGAAATACCATAGATATCAAGAATCTCATACCTTTTCCTTTTCAAAGATAATCTTATAGCAAACTCAGAATCATTATTTTCGCTTTCTGTAAAGATAAGAATAACATCATCACATTTGCAACTTGGATTCATACAATACTGATCATATATAATATATTTTATATCATTTACTTCAGTTCCTAAGACAAGCCCTTTTTTCTCTTCAAACACATCAAAATAACTAAAGGTATTACCACTTAAAATATCAGATTTTCCCATAGTTTCTACTTTTTTATCATTCCTATTTTCAGTCTATTAAAAAATGCATTCAAAGAACGATCCACTATTGAACATTATCTGTATGACCAGAACCATTCTTGATATAAATCTATCCATTTAAAATTCTTATGTCCTTCATCCAATTTGATGCTAGCTAATGGCAGTATTACTTTTTTTCTACCCAACCTGCCTTCAACAAGAATTCCATAATTTTCGTCTACTTTCATCTCTTGGTCTAAATGAATACAGCTGACTTCAAATTCTGCGATTTCTAAAGGGCCAACTTCCTCTTCATATAACGCAGTAAAAGGAAATATCATATGTTGTAATAGATATTCATAAAAACTCATTAAAGTTGTCTCTTTTACATTGAGTAATTTGTCCATATAACTTGCTTTATATTTATTACCTCTCTCTAAACCGCTTATTCCTAATATTTGGGCAGCTTGAATTTCCCATTCTTCGATTTCAATCTGCTGATCATTCAAAATATCTTGAGGAACGATTAATCCATTTACTATTGAAAGGTTATTAAAAGGACTACCTTGAACAACTGACTCTATCGAGAAATTACTATCAAAATAGGTCATATTAAACATATCTCTAATTTTCTTCGACTTTTGCGAAGTCGTACTTTGCTTGGTGCCAAAATACTCAAAAATTTCTGTAGCAGACACATATGGTTGACTAGATTTATCAAATAAAAAATTAATCGTTCCCAAAGCATGGATTACTGCCGCAGCCCATATTTCAATACGGCCTGACAGGAATGGAATGTCTCTTTTTCTAGCCATTTTGTTTATTAATTTTTCAATTACTCCCTCATATTCTTCATTTAAAAATTGCTTACTAAACTCAATTGTTAATTTCAGTAATTCTGCCTTCTTTTCCTCTATCTTTTCTTTTGGTTTAGTCATACTCCACAACCTCTAATCTATTAGTCTGCTCTTAAAGTAGATTTTCTTAATTAATAGGAGAATTCGTTATCCTTTTCGTTATGACACTTTTTACATCTTTTCGGGTATGAAAGACCTTTTTTCTTATAAAATTGCTGCTCTCCCGTTGTAAAGGTAAATCGTTCTCCACATACCCAGCATTTTAAAAGTAGGTCATGCGGTTCAATACCCTCTAATGCTTCTTTGATAGATTCTGTTTTTTCCTTTACAACTGAATGATCAAACGGCTCTTTTCTATTTAATACATTTATAGTTGTTCGAATCTCATCTCTTACCTTTTTATAATCAACTTTCTCCCATAATTCTAGATAAGGGATAAGTCCTTGATCTCCGAATTCTTTAATCTTCTCAAGCAGCAATAGAATCATTTTCCTATTCCGATCCTTTAGATAGCTCATATCGGGATTTCGCTTTCCCTGCTTGACCCATTCCTTCCATTCATTTAAAAGTTCCTCCGCACATTGATCGGACTCTATGTACCACCCCCGCTCTGTAAAAACAATCATTGGTAGTCTTCCATAATACTCAATATCTAGAAAATCATAATTGATCATCCAGTCAATTTTTTGCATAATTTCACCTAGATTTTCTGATTTATAATAACCATAGACAGGTCACTTATCCAGCTCCAGCTGTAATACTTTCTTCGCCCGTGAGCCCTTTAAGATTTTGGCAAGAAGTGTTCTTCCACCTTTAGCAATAATTTCATCAGCTGCTCTCAATATGACTTTTATTTCTTCATCAGATAATCGATCAAACTTAGATTTCATCAAAATGGTAAGTCCTCCTCATCAACCCAGTGATCAGAAACAATCAGTTTTTGTTGTTTTTTGGGCTTTCTTTTTAATTCTTCACTGGGGGCAGGCTTAAATGTAATGACCCTATTGAACTTCTCCTCATATAGTTCACGAATCCATACTTTTACAGGTGCTTTCCATAGCTGATTAGGCGTGGGGATATTTTTAATTAAGCTCTCAGCTGTCATCCCCAACTCCTTAGCCATTTGTAGATCAGTCTCATTCAATTTGCATCGTTTTTTGGCCTCTGCCCAAGCTTGTGAATTCCTTTTTGCCACCAACACCAAATCCTTCTTTTTAGACAATAAATTGTGAAAGATATTCTGCAATATAACTCATTATCCTTTTGTCCACCCACTAAACTTTTAACATTTTTTATCTGTTCAGATTTTCAACTCCCACAACATTTCTTAAATTTCTTCCCGCTCCCACATGGGCAAAGATCGTTTCTCCCCACCTTTTGACGGGTTTGGAGACTAATGACCTCTCCTTTTTTATTGGGCAAAGGCGGTAATGCCTTCTTTTCCTGCGCGAATAGCTCTTCCGATGTATATCCCTTTAAATACCATTCCCTCGTATTATTCATAAGAAGAACAACGGCATCCATCAGTCTTTGCACTGCTTCTAAGCTTTCGAATGTCAGTTGAGTCTGTAAATATTGAAGAAGCTGACTAGGTTGATTGCCTAATTTCGCATGCATAATACAGTCCTCAACAAACTCCTTCGCCTCTTGTTTTGACATCCGATACTCTTTCGTAAATAGAGATAAAAGTTGAGAATAACCTTTTGGACACTCCACATAGTCCGCTTCACCTGCTTCAAGGAGCTGTTTCTTCGAGAATGGATAGTAATCAATATTCTTTCTAGATGCCTGCTCCTCTAAAATAACTAAAGGGTCTAGCACTTCCCAGTAAGAATAGCCATACCTGTTAATGTATATTTCTTGATAGTATTCCATCGCATGAAATATAACCTGATTGAAGGCAAGGTAATCTGGGTGAATAGGCGTGTATTTCTCAACTAAATGCACTAACTCGTCATGCGGCACCGTTCCAAAATAATAGAGTAATCCGCGGGTAATCTTTATCCATTCCGTATTCCGCTTAACATCTGTAAGTATCGTTTCGTCTTGAATAATTTTCACTAGAGAAGGCAATAATTCCAAAGAGATCATGAGATTGGATTACCATTTTGAAAACTAGTAAACATAAAACCAGTTTTATGAGATACTCCATCTCCTCGATTTCTAGATTGTTTGCGCTCATAACTCCATTATTGGCAATGATATTTTTTCACTAGTGTTGCATTAATTTATTTTCACTATTAAAAATACTCAAAATGTTCAATTTTATTGTTTTGTGCAAAGAAAAATTCCTTTATAATGGATAAGTCAGGTGGTAACCCGTCCAAATCCACTAAAAAAGGACCAACTCATGGACAAGATTACACGAAAAACTTCATTTGGACAATGGTTTTCACCAATAAATCTTCAACTTTTTGAAGAAACCGTGAAAACGTTGAAAGTAGATTACTATACGAAAAAACTAAAAACAGACTCATTTCTAAAATTACTCCTTTTTGCACAGCTACAAGAAGTCGAAAGTTTGCATGAGCTAAGCGATTGTCTTTTCGACGACCAACTACAAAAAGGCATTGATCTTGATTCAATCAGTATTTCTCAGCTCTCACGCCGATTAAACGGTATAAATCCAGATTTATTTCAAAGGCTTTTCCTTGATTTAGTCGCACAAATTCATGCAAAAACACATTATACAAAGCTTATTATGCCGTTAAAAATCATTGATTCAAGCACATTGCCACTTAATTTGACCAATCATAAATGGGCAAAGTTCCGCAAAACAAAAGCGGGTGTCAAGTTGCATTTGAGACTTGTGTTTATGGAAAAAGGGAGTTCCTATCCTGAAAAGGCTGTTTTAACAACGGCAAAAGAACATGATCGTGGTCAGCTTGAAATCATGGTTGATGATAAAGAATGCATGTATGTGTTTGACCGTGGCTACCTAGATTACGAGCGCTTTGACCGAATGACAGATGATGGTTACTTTTTTCTTTCAAGGCTACGGAAAAACGCAGTCATACGGGAAGTTTATAATTTTAAACTACCCGAGAATTCAGCTGTTTTGTCAGATCAAATGGTGTTGATTGGTACGACTCAAAACCGTGCTGAAAATTACTTTCGTCTTCTAAAAGTGATGGATTCAAAAGGAAATGAACTGCATTTAATTACCAATCGTTTTGATTTGAGTGCCGAAGAAATTTCAGAGATGTACAAATCACGGTGGGCAATTGAGTTGTTCTTTAAATGGATCAAACAGCATCTCAGCATCAAAAAGTTCTACGGTCAAAGTGAATGGGCGATTCAAAACCAAGTGTTTATCGCACTGATTGTTTTTTGCCTACATGTTCTCGTACAACTTGAAACAAGAAGTAAGCGAAAAACCTTACAAATTAGCCGTTATTTAAGGGCTGCATTGTGGAAACCAGCCCATATCTGGCTTCGAAAGATTGAAGGGAAAGCCATCCCTTAATAAGCAAATTGTTGTTGTCGCACAAGTCTAATTGTAAAAAAAAACCAAATGGATGGAGCCACCTTTAATAAGCTATTTACCTTTTTGGCTCTAAACAAGGAGGATGATTAGACTGAAAATTGGACATTATTTATGCAACACTAGTGATATTTTTTATTAAAAATAATCGTCGCTCATCGAACTGACTGATAATATTTCTGAAAAGAACAGGGATTGCCTCTGCCAAAGATTGAATTAACTCCGCCTTTTTCATCGAGCTTATATTTTTAATTTGCAGCTTTTTCCGGATGTCTTGAAGATCTGCGACTTTTAATGCGGATAGCGCTTCCTTTAATGAAGCTATTCCTATTATTTTATTCTTTTGATTCTTGTTTTTATTTACCTCCATACTTTACCCCTTTCACATTGCGTCCACCTCTGACAATATCAAAAGCCACGGCAACTCCTTACTAGCCATCTTTTTCATCGCATATTTATTTTTTCATTTTATCACACATGTGCTTAATATGAACACTTGAAACGGGGTCGACTACTCTAAAAGGAACTTTCTTATTCCTCCAACTAAACTTTCATATATAAAAAAGAAGCTTCCCATAAGTTGGCTCAACTTATGAGAAGCCTCTATAATTTGTTAACATTCCACTCTCATCTTACATAAAACCCTTATATATCAAGGGGTGAAGCGGCTTATTACATCATGCCGCCCATTATCCCCTATACTGTAATATTTTCCACCATAGTTTACGAAATAGCGTTGTATCAACGTTTTTAGGAATTTATGTTGTAACATCTTTAACGAAAAATAACGGCTTTTTACAGGATTATGTTACCCCAATGTTACCCTTTTAAATTGATCCTGTCTTTGTTAGGGTGGAATATTATTTAACTTCAACTGTTACCTTTAATTAAATATTAGTTTAAAAAAACAGTGACCTGTATTTAATTACGGACTAATGTCGATATTTATTTACAAAGAAATTGCACTTACATTAAAAGCAAAAAATTTGGTATTAAAAACCTCTACCTGTTAACTTCCGCATAAACTTCATTCATCATATCCTCCATAATGAAGTTTTTAAATTCTTCGTTCTCTAAAATCTTCATAAAGAATTTTTCGTTGCTGCTCATACGATCAATAACGAAATCCATGAATGATTTTTCGAAAGCAAATTTGAAATTGTCTTTTGTATTATTTTTTGCTTTTTGCTGAATATCTTCACTGTTTAACATATCTTCTTTTACTTGGTCGCGTGAAAGGAAGTCGGTTTCTGTAAACTCTGTACCGAAACGTTCATTTAGCTTATCTAGAATGGATGATAAACGAACCTTCTCATCTTCCACTGCACCACTAGTACCATGTGAAGTGGGCTTTAAATCTACGCCACCTGTTTTTTCTAGTTCGATGCTTCCTTCAAATACTTTCTGATTACGATAATATTGAAGTGCTACATCATCAGCCATGTATACATCTTTATCTTTACTGCTACGAGGTAGCTTACGTAATAGATAATTTAAATAAATATAAAGCTTATGCAAGTCAACATCAATGAACGTCGCAATCTGTAAAATGAATGCATAGGTGCGAACGAATTTCGTTGCCGAGACTTTAAATGCTTCTTTTTCCTCCTTGTTTAATTTCTTGAAACGATCCACACCTTTATCAACCCATGCATTTAGTTCCGTTTGCGCCTTCGTTGACTTTTTAAAGCCGCCTTTTATCTCTAACTCATTTACAGCTTGTACTTCTTCCTCTGTAAAGATTTGATACGGTTCCAGTTCTGCTTGTAAGTCATACAAAATGTTCGGATCTGTCACTTCTTCAAGACCTGTCGTTTCATAATAAGGCTGAAAAGAAGCTTTAATATCTTCTGGATCATTTACAAAATCAAGAACAAATGTATCATCTTTACCTGGACAAGTACGATTTAAACGGGATAGTGTTTGAACAGCCTTAATCCCACTAAGTGGCTTATCAACGTACATCGTATGCAGTAATGGCTCATCAAATCCTGTCTGATACTTCTCTGCCACAAGCAACACTTTATATTCATCTGAATTGAACTTATCAGGTAATTCCTTTTCGCTGAATCCATTCATATCAGGCTCTGAATAAGGAATCTCACCGTCCTTAACAACACCAGAAAAGGCAACAACCGTTTTCAAATCATCATAGACCATCTTGTCGATATATTGATCAAATGCAATCTTGTAACGAACTGCATGCAAACGACTTGCCGTAACAACCATTGCCTTCGCACGGCCACCGATTTTATGACGAGTAAAATTGCGATAATGCTCAATAATGATCTCTGTCTTTTGTGCAATATTATGTGGATGTAGCGACACATATTGAGCAAGCTTTTTCGTCGCTTGCTTTTGTGACACTAATGGATCATCATCGACTTTCTTTGCAATTTTATAAAACGTTTTATACGTTGTGTAATTACTTAACACATCTAAAATAAAGCCTTCTTCAATGGCTTGGCGCATTGTGTATTCATGAAACGCATGTGGCTTGCCATCAGTTCCCATCGTCCCGAATTTTTCAAGTGTTTTCGGCTTGGGCGTTGCGGTAAATGCAAAGAATGAGATGTTATCTTGCTTCCCGCTTTTCATAATCGTTTCAACGATTTGTTCATCTAAGTTGTCCATATTTTCTTCAGCAATACGGTCTTCCTCGTAAGCATCTTCTAACGTCTTATCTGATAAAATATTCGTTAATGCAGTCGAAGCTTTCCCACCTTGTGAAGAATGTGCTTCGTCAATAATGACCGCATACTTTTTACGGTCAAAGTCCGATAACTTTTCCATAATGAATGGGAATTTTTGAAGAGTTGTAATAATAATACGTGTTTCACCTGTGATAGCCTGTGCAAGCTGGTTCGAATCTTTATTAATACGCTCCACCATGCCAGCCTTATGCTCTAGTTGATATACCGCATCTTGCAATTGCTTATCTAATACACGACGATCTGTAATCACTATAACACTGCTAAACACTGCATTATTTTCTTCATCGTGAAGCTTTGCCAACCGATGAGAAAGCCAAGAAATTGAGTTCGTTTTCCCACTACCTGCACTATGCTGAATGAGATAGTTTTGACCAACTGATTTGGCCTGCACATCTTTTTCAAGCTTGCGTACAACATCTAATTGATGGAAACGTGGAAAAATCAACATTTTACGCTCACCAATCGTTTCACCGCTGGAATCTAAAATATCGTCCTTCTTCACAAAGACAAATCGGAATAAAATATCAAGCAAGATGTCAGGAGTTAAAATCTCTTCCCATAAGTAATAGGTACGGTAGTTATCATAAACGGTTGGATTCCCTTTTCCACCATTATTACCTTTATTAAATGGCAAGAAATATGTTTTTACCTTTTTCAGTTCGGTTGTCATGAACACTTCATCTGGATCAACGGCAAAATAAACAACGACACGCTCATTAAACTTAAATAGCTGTTCATTTGGATCTCGGTCGAATTTTAACTGTTTCATCGCATGTTCTACCGTCTGTCCTGTAAATTGATTTTTCAGCTCCATCACTACAAGCGGTAGACCATTGACAAACAACACCATATCTAGGCTGTTATTGCGCTTATCACTATAATATACTTGGCGGCTCACAGTGAACCTATTTTTACGATAAAGCTCATTCATTAACTGATTCATCGTTGTTGGCGGCTTGTTGTAAATCAACTTCAATGTCACACCACGGTCTTTAATCCCGTGGCGCAAACAATGAATCAATCCTTGCTTTTGAAGCTGGTCACAAATGCGATTTAACACCTTCTGCTTATAATCTGCACCATACGCCTTCTCTAATGCTCGAAGTGACTTCTCCTGCGTATCTTCTAAAAACGCAAAAAGCTGCTCCACATCGAGTGCATACTGCTTAAATAGACGGCTTGTCTCACCTTCAAGCGTACGTTTCGTATAGCCGCTCGCTATTAATGACGCTTCAATATTTGTTTCAAACCCTTTTTCCGTCGCATCAATCCCCATAACATCACCTCATTGCGAAACTACTTCTAAATCACGTACATCAATCTTACCTGTCACCGCCTCATAGATTAGGGATTGGCGGTATTCTTTAAGCTTTTCAATTTGGTTTTTAATTAGACTAACACTTTCATTAATTACTGTAGTTTTACTATCTAAATACTCAACGATGTCATTTTGCTCTTGAAGTGATGGCAAAATGACCGGGAAGTTTCGTAACAAGCCCTGTCCGAGTGACGCTCTTGTTACAAGATTCATTTCTTTAACGAAGTAACGTCTACCTAAATCACTTCTAAAATAATACTTGGAATACGCTGGTGAAAGTTTAGTTGAAGTAGGTCTAAATCGAATTAAAAAGCCTGCGAATGTTGCTTTCTCAATTGTTTGTAGACACGTTGAAGCAATTCCAATTTCCTCAATTGTTTCAGATGTTCTTGTAAAGAAAACATCGCCTTCTCTTACAGAATAAAGCTCCTGTTCTTCTTCGCTGGACTTGACTAATCCATTAACTTCTTGAGGGAGTACAATATTTTTATAAACATCACCATAACTGACAAAGGGCTCGCCAATTCCAAATTCTTCAGCCGACTTACTAATTCCATTTTGTAGACGTCCTAAATAACCAACCTTGTTTAATTCCCAATGCTCAGGTATTTCACCAATCCACTCTATACCTGATTCTTTCATTCTCGCATTTGGATTCAATCCTTTTGTTACAGCTTCTGTAATCATTGATCGGCGTTTTTCTTCAAGAAGACTAATCATCTTTTCTTTTTGAGTTATTAAATCATCCAATTCATGAACTTTGTTGTCTAAAAGTAAAACAATTTGTTTTTGTTCAGAATACGGAGGAAGTAAAACCTGCAAACTTGATAATTTACTGGCTTTAATACCTGCAGCGGTAGATCCTGTAGCAAATGTTTTCAAATTTGACTGAAATCCGTGTGATTGAATCCAATATTTAAGGTAATAGTTATTTAATACATTCTCTATTCCTCGAAACTTGATTACCCGCTGAGCCAATGCAATATCTATTCTATCTACATTGGCTACTTCACCCAAAGGTGCTTCAGTTGTGAAAAGTACATCTCCTATTTCAGGCAGACCTCTTCTCATAACCTCCTCGTATTCTTCTAGTTTTACATATTCTTGAGAAAGAGAATAATCAATTTTACCGTTCTTTATATTTTTAGCTGTAACTAAAAAAACACCTTGTTCAACTTTTTCAGGGGTCTTACCTCGATAATCTACAATATTATCGAGATATTTAGTTAAACCTCCATATTCCCATTCAGAAGGAATATCTCCTAACCACTCTAAATTTGTTTTTTTATATTGAGGATATTTTGCATATACCATTATCCCATCACCTTTTTTAACTTCTCTAAAATACTCGCTTCAAGCTCTTTAATTTCCGCCATGATTTCCTCTGAACTACGTAGAGCTGTGTATTTGTAAAATTGGCGTGTGAATGGGATTTCATAACCGATTTTTGTTTTTGATTCGTCAATCCACGCATCAGGTACATGAGGCGTTACTTCACGTTCAAAGTATTCGTCAATGTTTTCTTTCAACGGTACGTTTTCTGTATCACGCAAGTCTGCATCCGGCTCAGCGTCTGTTTTGTTTTTCATACAAATATCCGCTGTTTCATCCTTTTCAGATAATCCTGCTAAAATTGCTTTTAACACTGGTGCGCCGATTGTTATATCCGCCTTTTTAAATGCATTCTTTAGTAGCTTCGTGAACTCGTCACGATTTTTATATAGTTGCTCACTTTCTAAGCCACGTAGCACTTCAATAATTTTTACTTGTACAGCCTTTCCAGCTTCAATTTCAGCAAGTCCGTTTTCGCCTTTTTTCTTTGATGTTGCAAGGTTCTGGAAGGTTTTTTGCTCTGCAACACGCTGAATGCGTTCTTCTGAAATTAAGAAATTTAAACGTAACGGACGTTCAACTGTAATTTTGTGATAACCAAAGTCTTCATTATCGAAAGTTTTGACGTATTCGCCTTCTTTAAAGTCCCCGTATAAACGAACGATTTCATCCATCTGCTCTTGCGTGATTTCGTTGCGTTTACTGCCCATACTCTTCTTCATCTTTTTATAGAAGTCTACGGCATTGACTAGCTGCACTTTCCCTTTACGAGTTGCAGCTTTATTATTTGTTAAAATCCAGATATATGTTGCAATTCCTGTGTTGTAGAATAAATCGTTTGGTAGTGCGATGATGCCTTCTACTAAGTCATTTTCAAGTACATAACGACGAATCTCACTTTCACCTGAACCTGCATCACCTGTAAATAATGGCGATCCGTTCATAATAATCGCTAGTCGAGAGCCTTGTGGATTTTCCGCTGTTGCTGGCTTCATTTTTGAAATTAAGTGAAGTAAGAATAATAGCTGCCCGTCACTTGTACGAGGTGTACCAGGACCGAAACGTCCGTTATATCCTTGTTCTTCATGTTCAGCTTTAATTGGTTTCTCGTATGATTTCCAGTCCACCCCATACGGAGGATTTGAGATAAGATAGTCGAACTTTTCTCCTTTGAACTGGTCGTTTGATAATGTATTACCTAACCGAATGTTTTTCGCATCTGCACCCTTAATTAAGATGTCTGCCTTACAAATCGCATATGATTCACCATTAATCTCTTGAGCGAAAAATTCAAGGTCTGCTGTTCGATTTAATTCTTTTAAATACTCTTGTGCAACGGAGCCCATACCACCTGTTCCAGCAGCGCAATCATATAATGTTTGTGTTAAGCCATGCTTCGTTAAAATATCATCATCATGCATAAATAGTAAGCTAACCATTAAACGTACGACTTCACGAGGTGTATAATGATCCCCTGCCTCTGCATGCTCTGAGAAACGACGAATCAATTCCTCGAAGATATAACCCATCTCGACATTTGACACGACTTCCGGGTGTAAATCAAGCTCACTGAAGCGTTTAATCGTTAAGTATAAAAGATCGTTATTATCTAGCTTTTCGATTTGGCGATCAAAGTCAAAGTGATCCATGATATCACGAGCCATTTTCGAAAACCCATTGATATAGTCCCGTAAGTTATCGGCTATGTTATCTGCATCACTTAAAAGCTTTGTGAAGTTGTAATTACTTGTATTATGAAAGTTTTGCTTTGCAATACGATTTAAAATCGGCTCACGTGCATCTTCATTCATAGCTTTAAACTTTTCAAAATTCGCCAATACATCATCTTTTGTACTCTCTAATACGCAATCAAAACGGCGTAAAACGGCTAAAGGTAAAATCACCTTCCCGTAATCCTCTGGTTTATACGGTCCACGCAAAATCTCTGCTATTGACCAAATGAAACTTACTTTATCTTGGAAATTAACCATTATGTATCTCCTCTATATTCAAAGTGTATCTTATATACTCTAAGTTTACCGAACTCTATCACTTTCGGAAAGTAGCATATAGTGGTTTTAAAATTTTGTAAACAAAAAGAAAGCATACAATACAGCTCCCTTCATCTTCGTTATGTTAATGATTTTGCAGTTCGGCTAAATTCCTTTTCTCCCTATCTTTTATGTGTCCGTATTTCTGGTGTAAAAATGGTGTAGTTTTATTTATAATTACTTAGCTTTCCATTTCATAACTTTCTTATTGTAATTTATTATCAGATCATCCATTGAATCTTCTACGTTCTTTTATGTGCCTATAAAATATGAAGAAACACGAAATTAAATAATCCTTATTATATCAAGGTTTAGCCGCTTTTTATTAACTAAAAGGAAAATGAAATAATATACCGTTCTATATGTTTTGTGGTCAAAATTTGGTCAAAAACATTATGTATTGTAACTGTTATGTGCACCACAAAAAGAAGGGGCAATTTGTTAATTGTCCCCACTTTTTAAATAGCGTTAGTTTTTAATTTATTTAGTTAAAAATCAGCGGGCGGTGACAATCCTTTTAATACAAATCCATGTTTGCTCGCATTTCTGCTTCGTATTCTGCCCTCATCTCTGCTTCGTACTCCGCTTTCATTTCAGCTTCAATTTCTCTTAAATATTGCTCTTGTTCATATTTGCTTTCTTGAAGGAAATCCAACTTTCCGTCAGCGCCGCTGAAAAAATGTTCTAATTCTGTCATGCGTTCTTTAAGATTTATGATATCTATTCTCTCTTCACCTTCCAATATAGGGTTATAGTCTTTATCGATCGGATATCTAAATTTAAAAGAACTTTTATCAAAACTATGGTATTGTAAAACATAACTTTCAACAGCTTTAATCATGTCTTTTTCATCTTGCGAATTACTGGCTTTGATTAATATAGGTTTCAATTTATTCCACATAAAAGCTAAATTATGACTGGCCTGTTTTATAGATTTTATTTTTTCTTGTATCGGTTCCTCCGAATACTCCAAATATAACGACTTGATTGATAGTTCAATGAACTGCCTGTACAAAAATAGAATAGGGAAAATATAAGTATCCAAAATCGCTATGCTTCCTGATGCTAAAGCGAAATTGACAAGAGTATCCGCCGACTCTTTATACCCCTTGATATAACCATAAAATTGTGAATTGATATTTCCCCAACCAAAATGAGAGAACTCCAAATAGTTACCGGTGGACGTGAACAATTTCTTTCCCTTTTCAGGGAACTGAATATGTAACTCCATAATATTCCTCCTACTGAATTGATAAAAAAAGCGCCTTGATTTTTTATCAAGGTGCGTTTTATTTCACATGTATCACTTAGAATTGTCAGTCCGTGCAAGTAATTCATAATAATCTGCTTCAACAGAACGAATTTCCTCTTTTAATTTTTGATTTTCAATTTCCAAACAATCATAACAATCTTGTGGCTGATCGCAGTAGGTTAAACCACCATGTCTCTGCATAGGGTACATGTTATGTTGTGGATCAAGCCATACAATAAAAAATAAATTATCAATTATAAAACCATGTACTCTCCCATTAGCTCTTGAAATTGCAAACTGATATGTATCGTTTTCAATTTCCTCTAGTAGAATTTCGGGAAGCGGATATTTAGCGCTGACCCTATCCCATTCGTGTCTATGCACTCGCAAAGGTGCATGAGTATGTCTCTGGAACTCCTTTATTGGCATATTGGAAATCTCTTTCATTGTATCCATACAATTAATGAACCATTCCACACCAATTGCCCCTAAATTAAAATATTCATGCCACCTATCAAAGAATTTCCATGAAAATATAACATTTTGTTCCCGATATTTTTTTATAGTTTCTCTTGCGTTGTCTGTAAAAAGGCTTCCCTTTTTCGATTCATGGATGTTAACTTTTTGAATAGGAATAGCACTTCCTTGTTTCTTAGGAATTGCCATTTTTGAGCTCCGTTAAGTGATATCTAATGATTGTCTCATCATTTATAGGGTTCCGTGATGATTCATATGGATCTAAGCCTTCTCTGGCCTCTAACCAAGGTGCCTGATTATGCGTTAAATACTCAAGTTCATCTCCATTTAAGTGTCCATAAGATGCAAATACCTCTTCTAAAAACTCAAAAATTTCTGGTCTTTCCTGTATCTCAAGAGGAAGCGTATCTTCTTGAGGTATATCCTTCCACCCATGCTCTTTATATTCAGTATAAAGTGTCGGATCAACTGGGCCGTGAATCCAAGCTTGAAAATTATTTTCGAATAACCTGTCATTTCTTAAAGTTAAATACCAAACATAAGCATAATAACACATCTTCTGTAATTTCTTAGGGGACATGGGTTCCATATTTAAGAAGGCTTTAGCTATTGTTTTTACCGTCATATCGGTTGTAACTGGCACTGTCATTTTATTCACCCGTTCAAAAAAATAAATTTTTGCCATTTTTTCACCGTCCATTTGCAATTTATAATAATCATTTCCATTTTCAGAAAAAATTACACATAGAGGGAAATAAATAGCATTTAATAAATATAATAACACTTTTGATTACAATGTTTGTCGAATTTTGTCTCACAAAAAAAATTCACATTTCCCTCTTTTATTTATATGCGACAAACACCGTTCTTGTTTTCTAATTTTTTTATTTAACCGTACAGTTCTTACATTCCATTGGCCTTGTATACTTCAAGGTCTCATATTTTGGTTCATAGCTGTCATATCGATAAACAGTCTGAGCGGTTAGGACATTCTGTCATTAAAATGACAATGGACATCTATACACACGAAGGAGACCACCCGAAATATGAAAAAGGAATTATTCACCCTTGCTGACGAATTGGAGAAAATAAAAATGTCCGGGATGTGAGACTCGTTCCCCGGACAAACAAAAATAATAGGAGGACTATCATTGAGCAAATTTATCAAAGACATATATGAGGGCTACCAATATAAAGGCATGAAAGCAAAACAAGTTTATCCAGTTAAGAAGGATGATGCAATAACAGTCGGTTTTCTTATCGATACGGAAACAATTGACGAATTAATCACTCAATTAATGTTAGCCAAAAGACAGGGAGCAAAAGAAATTTCTGTCAAAGGATTTAAAACAGATAAAAGTCTATTTATCACAATTGAAAAATAAAATAGCGCTCTATCTCACAAAGGAACAAGCATTTAGATTAGGGTCCGAAAAATGTACGAGTAGGACCCGAATGTTTCATGAGGAGGCAAAAAAAGATAGATGAGGAGAAATGTAAAGAGCTATGCAAAGAAATCTTAAGTCGTTTGGATAGAATGGATAAACGATTTGATTCAATGCATGAGCAAATGAAAAGTGAATTTGCCGCTTTAAATAAAAAAATCGACCGGATTGAAAAGAAAGT
This sequence comes from Priestia sp. KCTC 13724, assembly GCF_056820425.1. Taxonomy (NCBI): domain Bacteria; kingdom Bacillati; phylum Bacillota; class Bacilli; order Caryophanales; family Bacillaceae; genus Priestia; species Priestia sp. KCTC 13724. Next base: position 15,663 of record NZ_JBXDLD010000082.1, read on the forward strand.
TGATTTTGCTACGATGTGATCAAAAAAATCACTAAAAACACACTTAATACTTTATAATCATTCGAACTTTTTGAAAAATTTGCAACAAAAATGAGCCATACAATATTTGTTTGGCTCATTTTATGTTGAAGATTTTATTCTTTCCTTTTAAATTGATTTTCTTTGCCTTCTTCTGTTCATTAGTTTTTTCCAAATTTCTCGAAAGCTTCGGACTAAATTCTCCTCTATTCCTAAATAATCAATCAGAATTGTTTTATCAACTACATCTAACATTTCATCAATATTGCCATTTGACCTTATGGTATCATCAATGAACCGTAATAAATTATCTGTAGTAATATTATCAAGATCTTTTATATTAGGTATGATTATGTTTTAATCTTCATAACATCTCGAAATGGATCATTAAAAATGAAAACATGAGTTAATATATAAACCCAGAGTGAGCCTTGATTTCGCTCGGCTCGGCTCCGGGGAATTTTTTACTTCACAACTTTTGCCCCTTTTTATTAAGGGCGTGGATTTTTGTTGACTTTATCGATTTACTTCACATTCTTTCCCGCCTTTTTAATAGGGCGTGAGATTTTGTGACTTTTTCTTGAGTTTTTTGATATGCTCATCAAAAACCCGTATGACATTGGAATCCCGGGTTTTCATGTATAATGCTATCGCCCGAAATCTTGCGGCATACAATTCATCTTTTTCTTTCCAGTAATAATGTGCTCGCCGACTAATATCCGCCTCGTCCGCCGCTCTTGCTACATTCCCCATTGAATTAATATAAGCTTTTAAAAATGCCTGTTGCCTTGCTTGTCTCATGATTGCCGCCCTCCCTTTTCTCTGTTTACTGTGTAAACATGACCATTATTTATTCGATTTGAAGTCTTTTTCGGTAATCATCTGTAAATAAATCAATAAATTTTGTATTATCGTAAAGACGACTAAAGACTCTTGGTCCCACGGCAACGAGTAAGTCTGTTTCCGTCAAATTACTGGTGTAGATAGTCGGTTTACCGCTCCGACTTTCTACCACCTCAAAAATCATGGCTTTCCTCCAATCATCATTTCCACTAATTGCCTCCGATCCAATATCGTCCAAAACTAAAACATCCAACTTCTTAAGATCATGTAAAATTTCTTCAACTGTTTTCATAGATGCTTTGTTAAAAGTCGATTTAATTTTTGTAAGTAATTGCCCTGTAGTTAAAAAACCCACTTTAAAGCTTTTTTCTTTTAAAGTTCTAGCTGCCGCTACACACAAATGAGTTTTTCCAGTTCCTGGATTGCCCATTATCAAAAGATTGTAGTTGTTAAGTGAAGAATCAAAAAAATCCTTAATAAAACGAATAACATTTTCTTTCGCTCTTGTAGTAACCTTGTTCGTTTGTCGGTAATCCTTAAAGCCAGAGTTATTTAATTTTTCCGGAATGAGGAAATACTCTTTCGTCAATCGATCAGCTATTTCTTTCTCCCGTTCACGTAAACTATTTTCCATATAAGCATTTAAAGCTTCGGCATTCCTACAATTAGAGCATTTTAGCGTTTCCCCTAGTTGAATCCATTCACCACTCTTATTAACCCGAAAAAATAATCCATCGGTTCCTTTATTCCCACTTTCACCACATCCAGGACACGCAATGCCCGTTTTAAAGTCTGTTTCTATACTCTCCCCTTCTAATTCTGGAAAAATTTTTAAAACAGCTTTCTTATAAACATCATTTATTGATAAAATACCCTTTATTTCCTTCATATTTACAACTCCTTTAAAAAGGCATCTCCTCTTCCATTTTTCTCAAATTATCTAACTCTTCTTTTGATAAGCTGTTTGGTTCTTCCCAATGACTAGGGCGATCCAAAGAAAATTGCTGTGGATTTTTAATATGCTTTATTTGCTTCTCAGCTTGAATTTTCAAAACTAACTGATCAAACTGTTTTCTTAATTTAGATGGGGAAAGTATATTTGCTTTCCAGAAAGAGTTTTGCTGACACCAATCGATTAGATATACAATCTGTTCTTCCGTTCGATTATCCCTTTCCATCATTAAACGGAAATCATCTGACCATTTTTGTAGATTGGGCTCTTTAAATCCCGCATTATTTTTTCTAATGTTTTTAAACAGCCTTAACGCTAATTGAAAAGGAACGCTCTCCTCGTCGTAAATTTCCGACTTACGACTAGAAGGTTTTTTAACTTCATTATCATTCTTTAATTCTTTATCATTCTTGTTAGATGTTAGTCGCTTGTTAGTTTTTTGTTGATCGCCTGTTAATTTGCTTGTTAGTTCTTCGGCATTATTTTGATAAAAACCCCATTTAACAATGGTAATAAGCCGATTTTTATTTGTTGATTCGTTTGTTAGAAATCCGTATTTTTCAAAACGCTTTAATGCAGTCCTGACATTCTGAATCGAAACACCTTTACCACATTTTTGAGCTATAGAATCCAAACTTGTTATAACTTGTCCTGGCTTAACACTATAAAGCTTCCCTTGCCATTCCCATTCATTTTCTTGATGATTAACCATCATAAGAAGCGTAATTAAAATTGCTTTTTGTTCAGGCGATGATTCTATCCAAATCGGTTTATTTAATAAATCACGATATAATTTAATCCATCCTGCCATATCACCTCACCTGCTTTAAATTTTAATGTTTTGAGCTATTACACAACCATTCCTTTACATCCCAACGATTTATGCGGATGGCTTGCCCTCTTTGAAAAAATGTGATATTTGCTACCATAGAACGAATGGTAGGAACACTTACCTTCAAGTATTCCGCCGCTTCACGAATGGATTTGATTTCTTCTATTACACTATCCCCTTGTACTTTTACCAGCATTTCTCGTATCGAATCTGTACGAATAATTAATATTGTGCCTCTAATATTATTCATTGAGCTTCTACCCCCTCCGACAACTCATTAAATAATTCTTCATATTCGTCTAAATTGGTTCCAACGTTAAAGTTGACGCTTTCAATTTCCGCTTCCAGCTTTACATTAGTAGACGTTATCGGCTTCCCCATTGCCCTATCCAATATTTCGCAAGCAGCTTGCCGCCTATCTTTACATGGTGCTTCAGGATCATTCATAATTCTTAAAAGGGTTTCCCGTGCAAGCTGGGCGTCCCTTATGAAAAATGCCCTTATATCCTGTAATATCAAGGCTTGCTGCTTTTCTATTTCTGCACGGATTTTAGCATTTTTTAGCATCCTATAACCGCTAATGCTTGCTGCATGGTAATTATTCGGGCTATATCCTGCCACTATTGCCGCTCGGGTAGCATTTGGTTCTCTTAAATAGGCTTCAATAAAACCTAACTGCTTTTGGGTTAGCTTTTCATTCCCCATTTTATTCCCTCCCTTCTACTTTTTCCTTTCTTCAATCCAATGAAAGAAGTCTTCTTTCTCAACACGTTTAGATAAACCTATTTGAAAACATTTAATACCGCCAGCTTCTTCATTCATTTGAAGTAGCTCATAAACCCTCCGCCGTGAAATCCCTAAATATGTGGCTATGTGTTGTGCTGTGAGAATGTCAGGGAGATTATTTTTCGTCATTTAAAACACTCCTCCTTGATAGCTCACTTTTCATCATGCTTTTTCAGCTCATTAATGATATGAAAAATTTTTTGCTTCTCACTTTTAGGAAGCTCACGCCGTAATAGTCTGGAGAAATTACCTTCATGTAAGCCATACTCTTCTGCAACTTCCCACTGTTTTAAACCAGCTTTTTTTATAGCTTCTTTAATATCAGGATTCTTCATTTCTCATTCCTCCTAATCAAAATGACTTTTAATTGTTGCTCTTGTTGTTATTATCAGTATATAATCTTTATATCCGATAAAAAATAAAATTAACGGATATATCGTCGGATATAAGGAGGTACTACAATTGCAAAAATATAAGGGGCAAAAAATATCAGAAAATGCAGATTTAAAAAAGGAAAAGGAATACCCAATAGAATGGGGAGAAGATCTTTTTAACGTTCAAGTAAGAGTAAATGGCCCGTACACCATAAAAAATGAAGTAATTGTGTCAAACCTCGAATGGGGAGATGAAGAAATGGAAGAAACAACGCCAAATTATAACCCTTTTGAAGTTGAGTATTTGTTCGAGAAATTAGAACGTGTTGACCTTACTTCACACAAATCAATATTGAAGTTTTGTAACAAATACGGAACGCTTAATGCCCGTGAGACTATGCCATTATATTATGGGTTACGACTATTAGATTGCCAAAAGCAAACTCTAGATGAGTTTATTTACCATGCAAAAGAAATTAAACGCATTATGCATATCTATGAAGCCATCTTCTCCAAAAATGAAGGTCGTTTGCAAGAACATGCTTCAATGTTTAAAGCAGATTTGAAAAAAATTGTTCCTTATTTAAACCCAAATGATAAAGATATATTTCAACTATCAAAAATGTGGATAACATTAAAGATCAATAAAGAAACAGAGGGGGTTATAAGCGAATCAGGGAAAATCGGAAAAAACAATAAGATTATAAAAATTCATACCAGCCGCTCAATAATCGGTGTTATTTACCATCAATTGTTGAATTTAGTAAGTAATGAATGGGAACTCAAGGAATGTGTTAAATGCAAAAGTAAATTTGTACCTCGAACTGAAAATAGTCGCTTTTGCCCTCCAGATGAGGCTGGTAAAGATAGCTTGTGTAAAACCGCTTATAATCAGTGGATAAGAAACGCCAGGAAAGACTATTTCTCAGGTAAAAAAACAATGGACCAAATAGCACAACAAAAAAAGAGACCCCTCGCAGAAATAGAAGGTTGGTTTGATTCAGTAGATAAAGAAAAATGGCTTAAAAAATTCCAATAACTATATTTTTATCAAACAAATATTGTAAAAAGAGGAGAATAAATATATGAAAGGACATTTTTATAGACCACGTTGTAAATGTAACAGTAAAAAATGTAAATGCGGGGCTAGTTGGGCATTCATTGTAGATATTGGAGTAGACCCTAAAACTGGAAAACGAAAACAGAAGAAAAAAAGCGGATTTAAAACTAAAAAAGATGCAGAAATAGCAGCCGCTACTCTCTTAAATGAATTAAATCAAGGGACTTTTGTAAATGAAAAAGTCGTATTATTTGAAGATTTTGCTTACGAATGGCTGTCAATTTATGAAGGAACAGGGAAAGTAAAGGAAAGTACGATTCGTGTGCGAAAACATGAAATTAAACGGTTATTGGATTATTTCGCTAAACTAAAATTAAAAGATATTTCAAGAAGACAATACCAAAACGCTTTAAATGACTTAAAAAAGCGGGGTTATGCCCCAAATACAATAGATGGAGCACATCGAACTGGCAGAATGATCTTTAAAAAAGCGGTTGAAATGGAAGTCATTAAAAAAGATCCAACAGAATTTACGTATGTACCAAAACAACAATTAACAATTGAGGAGTTAGAAGAGCAAAACGTTCTCCCCAATTATTTAGAGAAAAATGAATTGCAGCGCTTCCTCTCTATAACAAAAGATATAGGACTAGATCAAGATTACCCTATCTTTTTAATGCTTGCTTATACTGGACTACGAGCAGGTGAACTGTGTGCACTAAAATGGCGAGATGTTGACATGTCAGAACATACCATTAGCATTACTAAAACATACTACAACCCCACAAATAATAAAAAAGAGTATAAATTGTTAACGCCTAAAACATCAACATCTGTACGTGTAATTGATGTGGATGAGACGGTAATCAATGCATTAAAGCTTCATAAATCTATTCAAATGAAAGTGATTATGAAGCACCGTGATATATACCATAATAAAGACTTTATTTTTACGCATATGGATGATGAAACACCTGGTTATCCTCTATATATTAAAAAAATAGAAAATAGAATGAGGCGTTTATTAAAGTTAGCAGGATTAAACACCAAACTTACCCCGCATTCTTTACGTCATACCCATACATCGTTGCTTGCACAAGCGGGAGTAGGTCTACCGCAGATTATGGAACGGTTAGGTCATAAAGACGAAGATACGACAAAAAATATATACTTGCATGTCACAAAAGAAATGAAAAAAGAGGCTTCCCAAAAGTTCAAGGAACTAATGGAAAACCTCTAATTTTGAGCCTTATTAGGGGTCAATGTTACCCTAATGTTACCCTTTACGGGACACTGCAGGCAGAAACCCTATCATATCAAGGGATAATGGGGCGATATTACATCATGCCGCCCATACCGCCCATGCCACCCATATCAGGCATTGCAGGACCGCCAGCATTTTCTTCAGGCTTATCTGCCACGACCGCCTCAGTTGTTAAGAACATAGCCGCTACAGAAGAAGCGTTTTGAAGCGCTGAACGCGTTACTTTTGTTGGGTCAACGATACCAGAATCAAGCATGTTTACCCACTCACCAGTTGCAGCGTTGAATCCAGTTCCAACCGCTTCGCCTTTTAGACGCTCAACGATTACTGATCCTTCTAGACCTGCGTTGTGAGCGATTTGACGTACAGGCTCTTCAATCGCACGTAATACGATGTTGATACCTGTTGCAACGTCGCCTTCAGCTTCGATTCCAGCAACTTTATTGTAGATATTCAATAATGCAGTACCACCACCAGCTACGATACCTTCTTCAACCGCAGCACGAGTAGAGTTTAATGCATCTTCAATACGTAGTTTACGCTCTTTTAATTCTGTTTCAGTAGCCGCACCAACTTTAATTACAGCAACACCACCAGCAAGCTTCGCTAGGCGCTCTTGTAATTTTTCGCGGTCGAACTCTGAAGTTGTTTCTTCAAGCTGAGCTTTAATTTGGTTAACGCGAGCTAAAATTTCTTCTGCGTTACCTGCGCCGTTTACAACTGTTGTGTTTTCTTTTGTTACCACAACTTTAGAAGCGCGACCTAATTGCTCAATGCTTGCAGATTTCAAGTCAAGACCAAGCTCTTCAGTGATTACTTCACCACCAGTTAAAATCGCAACGTCTTGAAGCATTGCTTTACGACGGTCACCAAAGCCAGGAGCTTTAACTGCTACCGCTGTGAATGTACCGCGAAGTTTGTTCACAACTAATGTTGCTAGTGCTTCACCTTCTACATCTTCAGCAATGATTAATAGTGGCTTACCTTGTTGAACAACTTGCTCTAACACCGGTAAGATTTCTTGAATGTTACCAATTTTCTTATCTGTGATTAAGATATACGGATCTTCTAATACAGCTTCCATTTTATCTGAATCAGTTACCATGTATGGAGATGCATATCCACGGTCAAACTGCATACCTTCTACAACTTCTAATTCAGTTGTGAAGCCTTTAGATTCTTCAAGCGTGATAACGCCGTCGTTACCAACGCGCTCCATTGCTTCAGCGATTAATTGACCTACTTCTTCGTCAGCCGCTGAGATAGCCGCTACTTGCGCAATTGAATCTTTACCTTGGATTGGTTTAGAAATTGCTTTTAACTCTTCAATCGCTACTGCTACTGCTTTTTCCATCCCTTTACGGATACCCATTGGGTTCGCACCAGCCGTTACGTTCTTAAGACCTTCACGAATCATTGCTTGTGCTAAAACTGTTGCAGTTGTCGTACCGTCACCAGCAACGTCGTTTGTTTTGCTAGCAACTTCTGCTACTAATTTTGCACCCATGTTTTCGAATGCATCTTCTAATTCAATTTCTTTCGCAATTGTTACACCGTCATTTGTAATTAATGGAGAACCGAATTTTTTCTCTAGTACTACGTTACGCCCTTTTGGTCCAAGCGTTACTTTTACAGCATTCGCTAATGTATCCACACCACGTAGCATTGAGCGGCGTGCTTCTTCGCTAAACTTAATGTCTTTTGCCATTTGACTCATCCTCCTAATTGTTTAAAAATAATCTATTCTACATTGTTAAAAGTCGTTATGAATAATTAGCCGATTACAGCTAAAATGTCGCTTTCGCGTAAAAGTAAGTATTCAGTACCTTCGTATTTCACTTCAGTACCAGCATATTTTGAGAAGATAATACGATCGCCTGCAGCTACCTCTAATGCTACACGCTCACCGCTTTCTAATACTCGACCTGTACCAACAGCAACAACTTTACCTTCTTGTGGTTTCTCTTTAGCGCTGTCTGGTAATACGATACCGCTTGCTGTTTTTTCCTCAGATTTTACAAGTTCAATCACTACGCGATCACCTAATGGCTTTAACAAGTGAAACAACCTCCTCAAATAATATGTTTTTACATTTTATTAGCACTCAACCTCACCGAGTGCTAACACATTTATTATATTAAAACAAAGTAGCTTTTTTTTGCAAGTATTAAACACAAAAAAATTTAAAAAATCCTTTTTCAACTCATACTACTCATACATACATAAAAAGAAGGCATTCTTTTATCTCTCATATAATATGTATGTTACAATACGAACAAGAAGAAACATATCAAAAAGCTTCCCTACATGTTCTTCGACAATGATACATAAAAAACCTTTTAAAGGAGTATGAAAGATTGGAAAAGCGCTATGGTTATATCGTACTGACTTATATCATCATGCAGTTTTCTAGCATTTTAGGCATTCCGTTATTATTATCCCTCGGACTGTTTAATGACGAACCCGTTGGAGTAGCTAAACAGCTTGCGATGACTTATTGGACAATTATCAGCTTTAGCTTGGCTTTAGTAATTGTACTTTTGTTGTTAAAGCGTGAAATGTCAATGAGACATGAACATGCTGGCTTACCAACAGCTATATTCTGGTCAATCTTTGGCATCTTTTTAGCAATGGCTTCTCAATCTGTGGCTGCCATGATTGAAATGAACTTATTGGGTATTGAACCTGGTTCTGAAAATACGGAAATGATCTTGAATTTAGTGAAAGTTACGCCTTTATTAATTGTTGTCACATCCGTTATTGGACCAATTTTAGAAGAAATTATCTTCCGAAAAATCATCTTTGGTTCTCTATATCGTAAATATAATTTCTTTATTTCAGCCTTTATTAGTTCACTTATATTTGCAGCAGTCCACTGGGATTTCGAACATTTATTAGTTTACACGGCTATGGGATTTGTATTCGCGTTTTTATATGCAAGAACGAAGCTGATTATTGTTCCAATTATAGCTCATGTCTTGATGAACACGATTGTTGTGTTAGTTCAAACGATTTTTGCGGATGAAATTATTGAAATTCAAAAACAGGCTGAACAGCTACAGTTTATTATTAAAGGACTTGGTTTATGAATAACATCCCTCTAACCAGAGGATTTATCTACTTAATTATAGGAATCCTCTTTACGTATTTAGCTATTTTAAGCGTCGATACCACCGTATGGACCTTACCAACTATCTTGTTTGCCTTAGTCGCTGCTTTTGATTTTCGCTTTGCGATTCGAACCTTTTCATTGCACCGCAAGATTAAAAAGCTTCAGGAGCAATATAAAAAGTCAAATAGCAACGATTCTCAGAAATAAAAAGGCCCCTTACAACAGGGGCTTTTTTTGTTATTCAGAAGAAATTCCAACGGCTTCTTCATATTGTTGTCTATGTTTCAGCATTTTACGATAGGAAATGCGAGAAATAATAATGCTAATTTCATAAAGGATGAATAAAGGAATTGTAACCATTAGGTGTGATAACAATTCTGGAGGTGTAATAAAAGCCGCTATGACTAATAACACAAAATAAGCGTACTTCCGGATACTGCTTAAGAACTGTGGCGTCACAATACCCAGTCTTGTTAAAAACATAATGACAACGGGTAATTGAAACAATAGACCAAATGGTAGCGTAAGCTGAAATAAAAATGAAAAATATTCATTGATACCAATAACTTGGTTAACATCTAGCTTATCCGCTATTCGAATCATAAACTCTACTACAAAAGGAAAGAGAACAAAGTAAGCAAACGAAATACCAGTAAGAAATAGGATAATTGAAATTGGAATGTATCCAAGAGTTACTTTTCGCTCTTTATCATACAAGCCTGGACTTATAAATGCCCATAATTGATAGAGCGCAATAGGAGCAGAAACAACACATCCAATTACAAACGCAAACTGCATATAAATCTTAACCGGATCGGTCAATTTAAATGCGTTCATTGTTAGCGAGCTTGCCTCGTCTGCTGATTGTAGATAAATAATAACGCGATCCGCTAAGAAAAAACCGCCAATTGTAGCAATAAAAAAGAAAAAGACGACGATTAAAATCCTTTTTCGCAGTTCACCAATGTGATCATATACAGACATTTCTTGTTCGTTCATATGTCAATCATTCCTCTATTGATTTCGTTCTTTCTTCTTGCCCTCGTCTTCGTTATCTTCCATTATTCCTTTAGTGGCACTTTTAAACTCCCTTAACGTGTGGCCTACAGCTCGACCAAGCTCGGGAAGCTTCTTTGGTCCAAAAACTAAAAGTGCAAAAATTACAATTAAAATCACACTACCTGCACCTAATCCCATGGTTTCCCCTCCTTTATTACATATATATTCTATTATATATTATTTTCAGGGTAATTTTTCAAAAAGTAAACCAGCGACTGAAGCTCTACGGCTAAATCAATGTGATGCAGACGAATAGAGCTTGGCACATTTAAACGGGCAGGGGTAAAATTTAAAATACCTTTGATTCCGCATTTGACTAAGCGGTCCGTAATTTGCTGTGCCACTGTAGCTGGAACCGTTAGGATCGCAACAGAAATATCTTCTGTCATATGTTCTTCAAGCTTATCTAAATGATAAACAGGTACGTCTCCAACGTGAGTACCCACCTTTTCTTCAATAACATCAAAAGCAAATTCAATTTTTGTATTGTTATTCTTAATGAAATTGTAGTTTAAAAAAGCTGTTCCAAGATTACCAACACCAATCAGAGCAACTTTGGTTACTTCATCTTGATCTAATGTTTTGCGAAAAAAACTTAGTAAATAATTGACGTTATAGCCATATCCCTTTTTACCCAAGGCTCCAAAATAGGAAAAATCGCGACGAATTGTAGCGGAGTCTACTTTCACCGCTTCGCTTAATTCTGCTGACGATACACGTTGCTTACCAGAAGCATGTAGATTTTTAATAAAACGATAGTATAGCGGCAACCGCTTTGCTGTAGCTTGTGGTATTTTTAAGTTTTCTGTATTCATCTTGTGCCCCCTTAATTACGATAGATATAATGGCTATCGTTCAGATCTCCGCTTGACTTAGCAAGATTCTCTTTTTAAATTAGATAGCGCTTCCATTAAGTGAACCTTCTATTCACTCATGAACAGTAGTCTATAGTTTATTTTAACACAGTCTATGTGGTAATAATGAATTCTACACATAATTTTGTGGAAATGCTTATGACATGCACCTATTCATACTTCTGTCTTAAAAATATGTTAAAATACACTATGTCGAAATGAGTAGAGGTGAAACGATGATTATTCTACAGTTAAACGGAATTACGAAATATTACGGGGCAGACCCGATTTTATCAAATATAAAACTTGAAGTTCAATCTAAAGACCGCATTGCACTAGTTGGTCGAAACGGAGCGGGAAAATCAACGCTTCTAAAAATTATTTCTGGTGAACTTTCCTACGACAGTGGAGAGATTATGAAGCCAAAAGAAACAACGATTGACTACATGGGACAGGATACAGTGTTAGAATCCACTTTATCTATTTGGGACGAAATGTTAACCGTCTTCAAGCCATTGCAAAAAATGGAGAAAGAACTAAGAAAGCTTGAAGAAAAAATGGGAGACCCTTCTTATCAGCAGGATTCCAACAACTATGAAAAGCTTTTAAAGGAATACGATCAGCTTCAAATTTCCTTTAAAGATCTAGGCGGATACCAATACGAAGCTGACATTCGTTCAATCCTGCACGGGTTTCGCTTTTCAAACTTTGATTACTCCACCCCTATTTCTACACTAAGCGGTGGGCAAAAAACACGACTGGCTCTAGCTAAGCTGTTATTAACTAAACCTGATTTGCTAATTTTAGATGAGCCTACCAACCATCTTGACATTGAAACATTGGCTTGGTTAGAGCAATTTTTACAAAATTACGATGGCGCTATCCTAATTGTCTCCCATGATCGCTACTTCCTTGATAAAGTGGTTACACAAGTCTATGAAGTAAGTCAAAAAACCACCTATAAATATCCTGGTAACTACTCAAATTATTTAACACAAAAAGCCGAACGCTATGAGCGTGAGATGAAGCAATTTGAAAAACAGCAGGATGAAGTAGCAAAGCTTAATGATTTCATTCAAAAAAATATTGCTAGGGCTTCAACAACAAAGCGAGCTCAAAGCAGACGTAAACAGTTAGAACGCATGGAGCTAATGGATCGGCCAAACGATGGTGAAAAAGGTGCAAGCTTTTCCTTTGATATTGAACGGCAAAGCGGAAATGAAGTATTAAAAGTTGACAACCTTTCCATTGGATATGAAGAAAATCAGTTTATTGTAAAAAACATTAACCTTCGTGCTACTCGTCAAGATAGCATTGCCCTAGTAGGTCCAAACGGGATTGGTAAATCTACTCTGTTAAAAGGCTTAATGAATAAACTTCCTTTTGTTTCAGGAGAAATCCAATTCGGTTCTAATGTAACAGTAGGCTATTATGATCAAGAACAGGCAAACTTGACGTCTAACAAAGCCGTACTCAATGAATTATGGGACGACTACCCTACTACTACCGAAAAAGAAATTCGAACTGTGCTCGGTAATTTTTTATTTTCAGGCGACGATGTCTTAAAGGTTGTTTCCACACTAAGTGGTGGAGAAAAAGCAAGACTCGCCTTAGCAAAACTGATGATGCAAAAAGCAAACTTTTTAATTCTAGATGAGCCTACTAACCACCTTGATCTAGATAGTAAACAAGTATTGGAGAATGCATTAATCTCTTATCCAGGTACACTTTTATTTGTTTCCCATGACCGTTACTTTATCAACAGAGTTACCAACAAGGTTATCGAATTGTCTCCAGAGGGAACAACAGAGTTTTTAGGGGACTATGACTACTACGTTGAGAAAAAAGCAGAAATGGAAGAAAGAAAAGAGCTTGAAGCAGCAAATATGGCTCAGGAACTATCTGTAGGGAAAAGTGACAAAACGTCATATATACAAGATAAGGAACAAAAAAAGCTTCTAAGGCAGCGAAAAAGAAGAATTGAAGAGATTGAAGAACGAATTGCTGAAGTGGAAGCAAAATTAGAGCAAAATGAAGAGCTTTTATGCGACCCAGTAATTTACCAAGATCATGAAAAATTTCAGCTTTTAAACAATGAGAACCAAACTTTTCAACAAGAGTTATCCACATTAATGGAAGATTGGGAAGAACTTCAGCTAAGTATTGAGGAAAGCTAACAGTTTATACACAAAAGAAGCCCATACACCTTTTGGTGATGGGCTTTAATATATGCATTATCCACAGTTAATTCTAATTTGATTGAAAATTGTGGATAACCACTATATTATCCACAATCCTCTATTCTAGCACTAACCCAGGATTCGCATTTAATGCCATGGTCGCTCTTCTATCTTTACGATATAAAACGCTGGCTGCTGCTCCAATCATAGCAGCATTATCCGTACATAAAGAGAGTGGTGGAATAACTAACTCTACATTAGAGTACTTTTCGAATCGTTGCTGTAGAGCCTCTCGTAACCCTTTATTTGCGGCTACCCCACCGGCTAACAGCAGTTGATTTACGTTATATTCTTGAACAGCTTTTTCTGTTTTTGTTACCAAAACATCAACTACGCTAGCTTGAAAACTAGCTGCTAATGTTTGTGGATTAATATCTTCACCTTTTTGTTTCGCGTTATGCACAGTGTTGATAACTGCTGATTTTAAACCACTAAAACTAAAATCATATGAGCCATCTTCCAACCAGGCACGCGGTAGATCAATTAAGGGTTCACCCTCTTGAGCTAGACGATCGATATGAGGACCGCCTGGATATGGTAACTGTAGCGTACGTGCTACTTTATCGTATGCTTCACCAGCTGCATCATCTCTTGTTTCACCAATGACTTCAAAACGAACGTGCTCTTTCATGTAGACAAGTTCTGTATGTCCACCCGAAACAACTAATGCTAGTAACGGAAATTTTAATGGCGTAATAAGTTGATTCGCATAAATATGTCCCGCAATATGATGTACAGGAATTAAAGGCTTCTGATGAGCAAAAGCTAACGCCTTAGCTGCGTTGACACCAATTAATAATGCTCCTACTAATCCTGGTCCTTCTGTTACCGCAATTGCATCAATATCATCAAATGTCATATTGGATTGATGTAGAGCTTCTTCTACAACTATTGTGATTTGCTCAACATGATGCCGTGAAGCAATCTCAGGTACAACTCCCCCAAAGCGTTTATGGCTTTCAATTTGAGAGGCTACTACATTTGCAACAATTTCTGTACCACCTCGAATAATCGCAACAGCCGTTTCATCACAGCTTGTTTCTATTGCTAATATTACTTCATTTTCTTTTGTCATAATTTCACCCACATAACTAATGCATCTTCATTGTTATCAGAATAATAATTTTTTCGTATGCCGCCAGCCTCAAAGCCTAGCTTTTTATACAATGACTGTGCAATATGATTTGATGTTCTTACTTCAAGCGTCATTGAAAGTGCCCCTAGCTGTTGCACAACATTCATCGCAGCTTTAAGCAAAGCATATCCTAACCCTTTTCCTCTATACTTAGGAAGTATAGCAATATTGGTAATATGCGCTTCATCAATTACAATCCAAGTTCCACAATATCCAATAATTTGCTCCTCTATTTCCATTACAAGGTAGGTAGAAAATTGATTGGCCGTTAATTCGTTATAGAAGGCCTCTTTGCTCCAAGGTGTTGCAAATGCCTGTTTTTCAATTTCAACAACTTGATCAATATCTTCAACTTTCATTAGACGAAATTTCACTGTCATAGTCATTTTCTCACTCATTTTTCGCTTCTTGTGCTTTTAACCAGTTTGCTTCTGCCTCGGCTAACCTAATGTAATTAGGCACAAAAGCATGAACTGGAGTTGCTTCTTTTTGCATACCTAAAAAAGCTAATTCACTTGGACGAGGATTGTATTGTGAGACGGATGCAAAGAGTGCTTGTTCTCCTAATACGCTAGTTAATATTTCTTTATGCGCTTCAATATCATTCCCAATAAATAAAATAGATTCATTGTATTCTTTCAATTTTCCAGCCCATTGTTCATTAATAACAAGCTGATCTTTCTCTTCATTACGTAGTTCCTGTCCATTATCAAAACGATATAACCCTGTGAAAATTTGTTGTCTACGCGCATCAAATAACGGGGAGATAAGTCCGTTAAAGTAACGGCCGTTAGCAGCTACAATCTCAAGGCTAGACACTCCAACTAAAGGAATGTTAAGCGTCCACGCAAGTGTTTTAGCCACGGTTACACCAATGCGGACACCAGTATAAGAACCAGGCCCTTCTGCTACTACAATTTTATCTAATTCTTTTGGTAATGTATCACAATCCGCCAGCAACGATTCAATAGCCTTCATCAAGCGAATAGAATGATTCTTTTTCAGATTTGTAATTACTTCTCCAATTACTTTATTCTCTTCAACCAATGCGACGCCCATTACGAAATTTGACGTATCAATTGCTAATGTTTTCATAGTTAAAAAGCTCCTTACATAGGTCAATATATCTTGCACCTTTGGCTTTACAAACAAGCTTACGTGTTTTAGGCGTATCATGATAAATATTAATTTGAACAAATTCCTTTGGTAACTGCTCTTCAATTAAGTGAGCCCACTCAACAACGGTAACACCATCACCTTCAAAGTATTCATCAAAGCCTAGATCTTCAAATTCATCCCCTAGACGATATACATCCATGTGATAGAGGGGCAATCTTCCATCTTTATATTCCTTAATAATAGTAAATGTAGGGCTGTTTACGTTCCTTTTAATTTCAAGACCTTTTGCTAATGCCTTGGTAAAAGTTGTCTTACCAGCTCCTAAGTCTCCTTCTAATAACAAAACATCACCTTGAGCTAGCAGCGAAGCAAGACGGTTGGCTAGCTTTTGTGTATCTTCAATAGAAGCGGATTGGATGACAAACTCTTCTAATGGTTTCATTTTTCGAATCCTCACTTTACTCTCTCTAAATCAATTTATACCTCTATTGTATACGCAGTTCTCTACTCATATCCAGCATATACATACAAAAAAGTCCCTAGGAACAGTCCTAAGGATCATAATTTTAATATAAAAAAAAAGACGAAACCTTTTGTTTCGTTTAGATGGCGGTCCCGACGGGAATCGAACCCGCGATCTCCTGCGTGACAGGCAGGCATGTTAACCGCTACACCACGGGACCATTTGGTTGCGGGGACAGGATTTGAACCTGCGACCTTCGGGTTATGAGCCCGACGAGCTACCAGACTGCTCCACCCCGCGATAATATAAAATCTGGCAACGTCCTACTCTCACAGGGACAAAGTCCCAACTACCATCGGCGCTAGAGAACTTAACTTCCGT
>NZ_JBXDLD010000083.1:0-18194 GCF_056820425.1 Priestia sp. KCTC 13724
TCAAATTCAAAAAAAGTGTATGAAATAAGTCATATCAGCCTATTTTAGAAAAACTATGAATAATTCAGGTTATAATATATAAACTTCTTAAAATACATTAATTTAATGTTGTCATACAATAGTCATATTGATAGAATGAAAACACATTTTTATACGCTTCCTTTGTATAATCGCGATAATATGGATCGCAAGTTTCTACCTAACAACCGTAAATTGTTAGACTATAAGGGAAAGCGGTACGTATGAGGTAAGACTTACTGCTGCTTTCTCCTATAGCTTGGAGGAAGCAGTTTTTTTATAGGAGGATTCCATCATGTCTTATCTTATCGGTCTACTATCACTTGTAGCAATTTTGTTTGTCAGCTGGCTTTTAAGTACAAATCGAAAAATTTTTCCTTGGCGTACGGTTCTCGTAGGTCTTTCACTCGAAATTTTATTTGTACTTTTTGTTCTTAAAGTACCTCTAGGTCAAACTTTTCTTGAAAAAATGGCATTAGGTATTCAAAAAGTTATTAATTATAGCAATGAAGGTGTTCAGTTTGTGTTCGGTGGTTTTTTTGAAAACACCAATATTACTTCTGTTTTTGCCATTAACGTACTAACCGTTATTATCTTCATTTCAGCTTTAGTGTCTGCACTTTACTATTTACGAATCATTCCTTTTTTTGTCCGCATTGTCGGAATTATCTTAGGAAAAGCTCTTGGCACTACGCAAGTTGAAACGTTTAATGCGGTTGGAAACTCATTTTTAGGGCTTGCTGAAGCTCCTTTACTCGTAAAACCTTACCTTGACAGGCTTACAAGATCTGAGCTTTTTGCTGTTATGGTAGGAGGAACAGCTTCTGCCAGTGGTGCAATTCTTGTTGGGTACTCTTTAATGGGAATTGATATGAAATATTTGCTCATCGCTGTCTTTAGCGTACCTCTTGTTTCAATTATTATTGCAAAAGTTATGTTACCAGAAACAGAAGAGTCTCAAACAAAAGAAAATGTAGCAATGGAAAAAAGCAATCATGCAAATGTGTTTGAAGCGATGGCAGACGGAACAGCAAGCGGTGTAATGCTAGCTTTAAATATCGGTGGTCTTTTAATTGCTTTCATTAGTATTCTTGCGTTGGTTGACGGGGCACTAGGCCTTGTAAACATAGATTTAGCAACCATTTTCAGCTATTTATTTTATCCTTTTGCTATTATTATTGGTATTCCTTTCTCAGATGCTTTACAAGCTGCTTCTATTATCGGAACGAAGCTTGCCGCTAACGAATTTGTTGCGTATTTAAGCTTAACTGAAGTGATGGATGAGCTATCGCCAAAGACCGTAGCAGTTCTTTCAATTGCTTTATGTAACTTTGCGAACTTTTCATCAATTGGACAGCTTATTATCGACTTAGGTTCTTTAGCCCCTTCTAGACGAAAAGAAGTTTCGAAACTCAGCTTGCGCGCAATCATTGGTGGAACATTAGCAAGCTTCATTACGGCTATTCTTGTCGGTGTATTTATGTAAATAGAAGTCTGACGACAGACGTCATACTAAAAAAAGGAGTTTGGGACATAACAAAATGATTGCTTCTAAGAGACGAACACTAGCTGTTCCAATCTCTTTGGTTTGTCTGAACACGTTCGTTCCATTGCGCTACGGTCACTCGCTTTCCGCGGGGAGGAACCTGAGCTTCCTCGCTGCGCTGCGGGATCTCAGTTTTCCCTCTCTTTCCCGCAGGAGTCGAGTGTCCTACGCTCCATTCCACCCTGTTTCCAACATTGTTTTCACAATCAACAAAAAACCTGAACGATTAAAAGTGAGAAACTCTCAATCGTTCAGGTTTATCATTGGCTGAATTACTTATGTCCCAGCCTCTTTTTTTAAACGGATAGTTGGCGGTATTCATTTGGAGTTAATCCTTCTAATTTTTTAAACACTTTGCGAAAGTATTTATCATCTTGATACCCAATCATATTTGCTACTTCATAGATTTTCAGCTGCTCATTTTTTAATAAGGACTTTGCTTTGCTCATTCGAACTTTTACAATATAGTCAGAAATGTTTTCCTGAAATTCTTGTTTGAACTTTCTTGAAATGTACTCTCTGCTTAAATAGAAGCGGTCTGCAATTTCCTGAAGCTTAACGTCTCGATCATAATTCATCTGTAAAAACTGCTCAATTTCATAAATAATATCGCGGTTGTTTTTTTGCTTATCTCGCTTCACAATATTTAAAAAGCGTACAATCTCTCTTTGCTTTCGATTCATATATCTATCGAAGTCAAATCTGCCTTTCACATCAAAAAAAGCGGCCAGCGCCTTCTCATAGTGACTTTGCGCATTGTATGAAATCTCGTATTTTTTTAACCAGTGTTCACTAAGAAGCTGATACTCTTTTTCAATATGCAACAACTCCTTTAAAGATAAATAATTGGCCTGCTTCACAGCATTCTTCACTTCATCAAAAATCGTTGTAAATGCATCTATTTTGCCTATTTGCATTCCTTCTACAATCTTTGTATTGTAGTCCATCAAATTTAACAATACACTACCTCTCTTTAAACTACCCGCACTCTCATAGAACTCAACGCAACTGTCAGCTAGCACGTTGCTCGCTAACAAAGCATCTTTTGCTGTTTGATAGGATTCTAGCAATACTGAAACGGATTCAACATGACGCCCCTTAGCAAGTGGACAACATACGTTGAATGCTAAGAAAATCTCTTTGTGTAGCTTGTTCAAAAGCTGCTTGATTTCAGAGAAATGGTCCCAGAAAATCATTACAATTTCGCCCTTTTGCGATAAATAACGAAAAGCGACCCCATTCTCCTTTTCAACTAAAAGCTCATTAGCCACGTTTAAAATTGAAAAATAAGCTAAGTCACGATCTCCACCAAATGCTTGGATTGTCGCTTCGTCAACTCGAATAATAGCTACTTCATACTCACTGTTTGAGTGAAAGCCAAGCTCTTCATACACCGCATCCTGCAGCACATAGTTATTAATAATTTGTGTCAGCTTACGGTCTCGGTACATAGGCTTCATCTCATTAATTAACTGATAGCTGTTATTATGCTGTTTGCGCTCGTTCTCTTCTTTATGCCATTCATTAACTGCTCTAGTTAACGTGTCATTTAAGATTGAAGGGTCGACAGGCTTTAAAATGTAGTCGGTTGACCCAAAGTGAATGGCTTTCCTCATGTAATGGTAATCATCATAACCCGTTACAACAATGGTTTTCGTATGAGGAGTATGTTCTTTCATCCATTCCAACAGGGCAATCCCACCCATATTCGGCATCTTCATGTCTGTAAAAACGATTTGTGGTTTTTGTTCTCTTATAAGCGCAATCGCTTGCTCACCGTTTTCAGCTTCAATAATGCTTTCAATGTGATGCGTGTCCCAGTCGCCTAAGAGTTTAATTCCTTCACGAACGTGTTCTTCATCATCAACAATCAGGACTTTCATTATGATCATCTCCTTTGTTTAGCTCAAGTGGTAAAATCATTGTTACTGTAAAATATTCATTTTCTTTACTTTCAACTTCCATTTTTGCTGCATTTTCATAGTAGATCAATAAGCGGTCTGCAATATTTTGCAAGCCTATATGCTCTACTGTATGCTGATTAGACATCGCTAAGCTTTCATGTAAGGATGCTAATGCTTTGTCATTCATTCCTTTTCCATTGTCTCTTACGCAAATTTGAATAAAGCTTTCTTTTATTAAAGACGCTGAAATCGTTAGCTTTCCATCTCCTACTCTTGTTTCAAATCCGTGCTTAAACGAATTCTCTACAAGCGGCTGTAAAATCATCTTTGGAACCAATGTCCTCTTTAACCTTTCGTCAATCTGAAATTCATACGAAAACTTAGAGCCAAAGCGTTGTTTTTGCAAGGCTAAAAATGCTTCAGCATGATTCACTTCCTCAGTAAGAGTTACAATATCTTCTTTCATATTCATACTGTACCTCATCATATTTGAAAGAAGCGTTAATAGCTTATAGACTTCGACCGCTTTATGTTTCAATGCAAGCGTGCCAATCGATTGAAATGCATTGTATAAAAAGTGAGGATTCACTTGGGACTGTAACACTTTGAGCTGCGTTGATTTATTTTCAATTTCCAAGCGGTACTTTCGCTTAATTAAATCATTAATCGTTTCGACCATGGATTTAAAATGCTGACCTAACATACCAAATTCATCGTTTCCTAATGTTTTAAACCGAACCACAAAGGAGCCTTTCTCAACTTCTTTCATATTTTGAATTAAAATTCGAATCGGCTCTGTAAATCGTACTGATACAATCAATGTAGCAATAATAATCATTAATAAAAACGGTAATCCAATTAAAACATTTATTAGAGCGGTTCTCCTTGCATCTTCATATAAAACACTATAAGGAATTCGCTTTACGATATGCCATCCATCAAATGGAGCTGCTAGTTTGTCATAAACTAGTACTCCAGAAAACTTTGAATCTTCCCATTCTACGCTATGAGATTCCTTGTTTTTCAATTGGTGAATCCACTTATATTTTTGTGTTGTTCCAATTGCTTTTTGATTTGATGAATACATGATCATCCCATCATCATTAATTAAATAAAAGTCTTCTTCTTCTTTATTGTATAAGCTATCCGAAGTAGATTTAATTTTAGACAAGTCAATGTCTATTGACAGAAAGCCTAACAAGTTGTTAGAAGGTACTTCATTGATCATGTGATGAAAGCTAATGACTTGCTTCGGATCAGAGTCTAAAATGGTCGATAAATTGTTGTAGCTGTATACTTTATGAGTAGGTTCAATTGATAGAAACTGCTGTTTTTCTTTTAACCTGGCATAATAAGAATGTGAATAAATATCTTCATACTTTTTCCGACTGCTAATTTTAGAATTGTATACCGTATAAGAATCTTGTCCATTTTCAATATATAAATGAAGCTGCCTAATTTCTGGTCGCGTATTAAATAAATAAGATAGCGTTCTTCGCACTTCTAATTGACTTGCCCCTAAATCATTATTTACACCTTCTTGTAATACTTTAATAAATGGATAATAGCCGTATAAACGCGGTGTAATATCAGAAATTTCCTGCAAGTATGTGCTCAGATCCTCACTACCGCTTTTGACTACTTGGTAGTTCGTCGAAATAAAGCGGTTTTTCACAGTTTCTTTTGTATATTGATAGGTGAACACGTTTGAGATAATAAACGGTACAACAGTCGCAATGAGTAAAAACAAAATAAGCTTTTTGCGAATGCTCCACCCCTTCATCACACCCCTCCTTCTTCTTACTATTCGATAAATTATATTGCATTGCTATCATTATACAATAAAAGCGCTTTCAATCTACTTTTTTTTTACAGCTTCATCACAAAGAAGCCTTCTATATGTCTATCCTATACCATACAGAAAGCTTCCATTTTACATTTATTTTTTCATTTTCGCCCAAATTTCATCTAACTTTTTCAAGAACTCATCTTCTGAAATTTGATCTCCTGCATAAGACTGCATTGCTGCTCCAATTTCTTGTACAGCGCCCTCTGGATACTTAAACCAGTTCCATGATAATGTTTTGCCTTCATCAGAGTATTTTAAGATATCGTCTGATAAAGAATCGATTCCTTTTCCATCAATGCTCTTAAATGCTGGGATAAACTTAAATTCTTCTACTAAGAATTTTTGGCCTGTTTCAGATGTTACCAGCCAGTTTAAGAATTTTTTTGCTTCTTCTTTATCAGCTTCTGGAGCGTTCTTATTAACTACCCAGTTATTTGGTACACCAACTGCTAACTTATCATTTTTCTCTTTATCGTCGCTAATTGGCATTGGGATAAAGCCCATTTCCATATCTGGATTGATTTTTGTAATCATGTTTACAGTCCAGTTTCCTTGCTGCATCATCGCTGTTTCGCCCGCAGCAAACTGCGTTACTTGCGTATTATAATCCGTTGTTAACGGATTATCATTTCCATATTTTAGCGTTAAGTCAAATAAATCCATAAATTGCTTAAACGTTTCGTTACCTTCAAACTTTGCAGTACCCTCATTTAACCCTTTAATGAAAGCATCAGGATCATCCTGCTGAGCTACCGGAATATTAAACAGGTGATTTCCTAATACCCACCACTCACCGTATCCATTTGAAAATGGCGTAATTCCTTTTGCTTTTAGCTGCTTAGACGCTGCTTCTAACTCTGGTAATGTAGTTGGCAACTCTTTTATACCAGCTTTTTTGAATAAATCTTTATTGTAAATAAAACCATATCCTTCAAGGTTTAAAGGCTGACCATAAATCTTTCCATCAACTGTCATTGGTTCTTTTGCAACGTCATACAAATCATCAACCCAAGGTTGATCAGAAAGGTCTTCTAGCTTTTCTAGCCATGTTTGTGCTTCTTGGAACCCGCCGTTATTAAACAAGTCTGGCTCGTTACCAGAAGCAAACTGCGCTTTTAAAGCTGCACTATAATCTGCGCCTCCGCCAACTGTCTGAATATTAAACGTAACGTTTGGGTTTTCTTTTGTATATGCATCCGTTACTTCTTTTAACTGTTCAGCAATTTCCACTTTAAACTGGAACATATCAATTACAACTTCGTCCCCTGAACCACCGCTTGATTTTGTTGTTGACTCTGAACCAGAATTCGAGCATGCAGTTGCAAATAACAATGATGAAGCTAATACCCCAGATAACAATGTAAGCCTTTTCATTTTCATTTTATATACCCCCTTGATTGTCAGGACCCTAATTCCATTGTAACGATTATAGGTAATTTGAATAGGAGACAATATTGAACAAAAGAGTGGAAAATATTGATGACCTGTTCAAGTCACAAGAACTGTTGGCCATATTCTCTAACTCTTCTATCAATGGAAAACAAGCAATTTGAAGAAAAATCAAGACTCGTTGCGCGTTCCTTCTCTACTCCAAACCTAACAAGTAAAAGGGTTTCTTCCTACTCAAGAAGCCTGTGATTGGAACGAAGGATGTGAGACTCCTGCGGGATTAGCGAGACAGATTGAAATTCCGCAAGAACGCAGTGACGAGGAAGTTCAACACTAGCCCCGTGGAAATCGAACAATCCTAAGTGAAAATCACTACTCATTGCGTGCGCTCTTCACTCTCCAACTCTATTTCAAACGACTAATAACCCAAACCTTTTTTCCCAGATTGTGATAATGCGAAAAATTGGATGCGATTAATTTCTTAGAACTATTCCACCTAATAACAAATTTAGACATAATTATGTTAAGATGTAAGATAGTAGATTGATAGCTCTATTTTCAATAAGTGAAGGTGTTTATATGAAACAAAAGAAAAGAAAAAGAAATCATGTCTCTTTACGCATCAATATATTATTCTTTATTGTATTTATCCTATTTTCTGTTCTCATTTTGCGCCTTGGAATCGTCCAAATCGTTCATGGTGAAAGCTATAAACGCGAAGTCGAAAAAACCGAGGACGTCACGGTTAATACGCCTGTACCAAGAGGAAAGATGCTCGACCGATACGATCGTGTTATCGTGGACAATAAACCTTTAAACGCGGTTACTTACACCCGCTTAAAAGGCGTAAAACAAGAAGAAAAGCTAAAGATTGCAAAATCATTAGCTAAAATAATTGATCTTCCTGTCACAACAAATGTGTTTGGCGATGAGGACCAAAAAAGCGATGATAAAAATATCGTTAAGCTCACTGAGCGTGACTTGAAAGACTATTGGATTGCAACAAATCCAGAAGAAGCAAAGAAAAAGATTACGGATAGCGACTTGAAGAAAGTAGAACAAGGAAAATTGAAAGAAGAAGACCTTTATCCTCTACAGCTAAAGCGCATCACTAAGAAAGAACTCAATACCTTAAAAGATGATTTAGAAGTCATCGCGATTAAAAGTAAAATGGAAACTGGCTATGAGTTAACGCCTCAAATTATAAAAAGTGGATTAAACGACCAAGAAATGGCCGTTATTAGCGAACAGCTCTCTACTTTACCTGGCGTTGATGTGACAACCTATTGGGACCGTATGTATACATATGACAGTCTCTTAAGTACGCTACTCGGTAACATTACGTCCGCTGATGAAGGACTGCCGCGTGAGAATTTACAATACTACTTATCACACGGCTATAGCCGAAATGATCGCGTCGGAAAAAGTTACTTAGAAAAGCAGTATGAAAACGTACTGCGTGGACAAAAAGCCCGCATTCAGCACGTAACTGACCGCTCTGGAAACATTTTAGAAGAAAAAATTGTATCGGAAGGTCAACGTGGTAGCGACTTAGTCTTAACCATTGATATGGAGCTTCAAAAACAAATTGAAGAAATTCTGACTAACGGATTGCTAAATGCAAAAGCAGCCAAACCTGGAACTAGCAAATTAGATCGTGCATTTATTATTATGATGGATCCACATACTGGTGAAATTTTAGCTATGGGCGGGAAGCAGCTTGTTTACAATGACAAAAGTAGCAAATTAGAAGTAAAAGACTTTGCGCTCGGTAATATTACTACCTCTTATGAAATGGGGTCAACCGTTAAAGGTGCAACCATTTTAGCCGGATTGGATTCAGGAGCTATTAACTTAGGCACTGTATTTTATGACTCACCGATGTACTTTAAAGGCGGTGGCAAGAAGCAGTCTTCTCACCCGATTGGATCTGCTGGCATCGGTCGCGCGTTAGAACAGTCTTCTAACGTATACATGTATAAAACCGTTTTAAGCATGGCTGGTGAAAACTATGTACCGCATGGTGGTCTTAATATTCCTCGAAAAACGTGGGATCAGCTTCGTTCATACTACAGCCAGTTTGGTCTAGGCGTCTCAACAGGTATTGAGCTAGACAACGAAACTACAGGGATGATTGGAAGTGACTATTCTTTACCTGGTAAAGCGCTCGATTTGGCAATTGGTCAGTATGACACGTATACGCCTCTACAGCTCGTTCAGTATACAGCTACTATCGCCAACAACGGCTACCGGTTAAAGCCTCAGCTTGTGAAGGAAATTCGTGAGCCTGAACTTGATACGGAGCTTAAAGGCAGTGTACAAAAATCCGTTGAGCCGGAAGTATTAAACCGAATTACGATGAGCCAAGAAGAAATCAATGCTGTGAAAGCTGGATTCCGCCGCGTAATGACAAACGGAACTGCAAAAAATGAGTTTAGTTCAGAGCCCTATAAGCCTGCCGGCAAAACAGGAACAGCTGAGACTTACAACCAAGGGGTAGCCGTTCGTAACTCTAACTTAATTGCCTACGCACCTTACGATAATCCAGAGGTTGCAATGGCGGTTGTTGTACCATCTTCTTACGTAAAAGGCCCTGGACATGCGTTAAATAGACAGTTAGGTCAAGCGGCTCTACGCGCTTACTTCGACTTAAAGAAGAAAGGTGAACAAGAGCTAGGTGAGAAAGAAAAGCAACAAGAAGAACATAACCAAACAAATGATTAACGAAAAAGCCGGACTTCAATGAAGTCCGGCTTTTGTTTATTTAGTAAATAACCCTCTCAAAAAGTACAGTTCAATTAGTTCACCAATTTGCTGCTCAGATAGCGGCTTATGCTGTTTTTCCCAATCATAAACTAACGCAATGTACATTTTCACGAGTAAAAACGCCGTCACTTCTGGGTCACAGTTTTGAATTTCACCTTTTGCAATGGCTGCTTCAATTCTATTTTTTATATACGTCAAAATTTCGTTTTCAACCTGTACCAACACGTCTTTTACAGCTGACGTACCCATTTCCTGTTCCTGAACGAGCTTGAGCATAAGCTGATGCTCTGTTCGAAATTGGAGCATGCGATAAATAGCAGCTTGAGCATTTTCAAAAAACGTGCGCTCAGAAGAGATTGCTGACTCTGCTTGTTGCAGCATATCTCGAATCATTCTAGACACAATTTCATCAAAAAGCTCTTCTTTGTTTTTAAAAAATGTATAGATAGTTCCTTTTCCAACATTCGCCATTTTAGCGACTTG
The DNA here is from genome assembly GCF_056820425.1 of Priestia sp. KCTC 13724. NCBI lineage: Bacteria > Bacillati > Bacillota > Bacilli > Caryophanales > Bacillaceae > Priestia > Priestia sp. KCTC 13724. The sequence continues at coordinate 9,956 of NZ_JBXDLD010000083.1, forward strand.
GTCCATTGTCGTTGCCTTATAGCCAAACAGTGAAAACGATTTTGACGCTGCGTCTAGCACCGATTGCTTTCGATCAATTGCCAATTGATACACCCCTCTTTTTTGACCAAATGAACATTATGGTCAATTCGTACGTTGTAACTATAGCATAAACCTGTCAGCCGACGCAACTCCATGAGAATTTTTACAGAAAAAGCGAAGCAGGTTTACTTCTGCTCCGCTTTTTCTGCTTGAAAATATTTCAAGACTTGCTTCGCTGCATTCTCACCTTGTTCGATGCAGTCTGGTAACCCAAGTCCTTCATAAGAGCTTCCCGCTAGATATAAACCTTTCAGCTGTTCTTCAATAGCTTGATTGATTTCTTCTAAACGCTCTTGATGTCCAACCGTGTATTGAGGCATTGCTTTTTTCCATCGCGTCACCACATAGAATTCTGGTTTTTCCGTAATCTGCATAATGCGATTTAAATCCTCTAATACCACTTGAACAATTTCTTCGTCGGACTGATCGACAATTGCCTCATCTCCTGCTCTTCCCACATAGCAGCGTAGTAGTACTTTACCGTCTGGAGTGGAATGAGGCCACTTTTTATGAGTCCACGTACAAGCCGTAATTGTATAATCGCTGTTGCGAGATACAACAAATCCGGTACCGTTAATATCTTCTTTCACTGCTTCTTTCGGAAAAGCCATCGCTACTGTAGCAACAGAAGTAGACGGCATCTCACGAAGTGATTCAAATATTGGATAGTGCGACAACATCGATTGAGCAGCGAAATGAGGAGAAGTGATAATGACTGCATCGGCAGTAATCTCTTTTCCATTGCTCAATGTTAAATCATATCGTTCACCCATACGGTTTACTTTTTCAACTTTAACTCCTTTGACGACCGCCAACGGATCAAGCTGCTCTTCAATTGCATCAACAAGCGACTGCAGGCCCTTTTTCAACGTTAAAAAAGCACCTTGCTTTTTTGCATTAGCATCCTCCGCTTGCTTAGGCTGAAGTTCTTTAAACTTCTTCATACCGACAATTAAACTTCGGTGTCGCTGCTCTGCATGTAAAAACTGTGGAAACGTTGATTTTAAGCTTAAACGGTCAATGTCTCCTGCATAGATGCCGGAAAGCAAAGGCTCAATTAAGTTTTCAACAACCTCATCGCCTAAGCGTCTTCTAAAAAACATGCCCAGTGATTGGTCACCTTCTTGCTTTGTTTTGGGAATAACAAAATCGGCAGCGGCGCGCAGTTTACCAATCGGAGAAAATAGACCCGTTGTCACAAAAGGAGAAATCTTTGTTGGCACGCCCATTACGGCACCTTCTGGCATTGGATGAAGGTTTTCTTTCACCAATACGTAAGACTGGCCGGTTGAGTTATGAACAAGATCATCCCCTAATCCTACTTCTTTTACCAGCTTAAAGCCCGGTAATTTACGTGCTAAAAAGGAATCGGGACCTCTTTCAATTGTAAAACCATCACGGGTTACGGTTTGAATTTTCCCTCCTAATCGATGGGTTGCTTCAATTAATTGAAATTCATACGGCAAGCCTTTCTCTTTAATTACTTTTTGTAAATAATAGGCAGCTGAAAGACCTGTTATTCCACCACCGATGATAACAATCTTTTTGTTTGCTTCCGTCATGTAATCATCGCCTTTTCATTAAAATTCAATAGAAAGAGAAGCGGCTAGGGTCATAGCTCGCTTCTTCTATTTTTATTGATTTTCAGATTCGTTATTTAATTTCTTTAACACCACTGTTGCTAATGCATCAATAAATTCTGGCTTAGCATTTGGCATTTCCGGACGATAGTAGTTTGCACCTAATTCATCCGTCACAACCTTGCATTCATAATCATTATCGTACAACACTTCAAGATGATCCGCAATAAATCCTACAGGTGTATATACGAAAGAACGGTATCCTTTATGCTCATACAAATCACGTGTTAAGTCCTGTACGTCTGGACCAATCCACGGATCTGGCGTATTTCCTTCACTTTGCCAGCCAACTTCGTAATTGCTAACTCCCGCACCTTCAGCAATAAGGTCTGCCGTTTCCTGTAGTTGCTTCGGATAAGGGTCTCCAGCTGCAATGATTTTCTCTGGAAGACTGTGAGCTGACACGATAAGTACAGCTTTTTGTTTTTCATCGTCTGACATTAAATCAAACGTTTGTTTAACTTTCTCGATCCAATAATTAATGAACTTAGGCTCTTTATACCAGCTTTCAATTGAATGAATAACCAGGCCACCTAGCTTTTCAGCCGTTTCTTTTGCACGACCATTGTAAGATTTCACACTGAACGTTGAGAAATGTGGAGCAAGCACAATGCTAACCGCTTCTTTAATCCCATCTTTATGCATTTGTTCTACTGCTTCTTCAACAAATGGTTCAATGTGCTTAAGACCAAGATAAGCCTTAAACTCAATTTCATCTTGAATTTCATTTAAATGCTGCTCAAGACATCGCATTTGCTCTTCGGTGATTTTCGCTAAAGGTGAAATACCACCTATTGCTTCATAGCGCTGTTTTAAGTCTTCAAGCGCTTCAGCAGATGGCTTTCTTCCTCTTCTAATATGCGTGTAATATCTTTCAATATCTTCTTCTTTATATGGGGTACCGTAAGCCATTACGAGTAACCCCATGACTTTTTTACTCATGATTTACACCTCTTTGTTAGAATTCGTCTGTTTCTACATTTTCTCACGAACAAAAATAAAAAGACAAAAAATAAGGCTCCGTTTTTTTTGACAATTTATTGTCTATTTATTGAATATTCATGAATAAAAGCAGTAAGCCTTTTTAACGTCTCAGGATTAACCTGTGGAAATACACCGTGTCCTAAGTTAAAGATATAGCCGTCTTGCTGCATTCCTTGATCAAGGATAGTTTTTGCACGTTCTTCAATAACTTCCCAAGGAGCTAGTAAAATTGCTGGATCTAAATTACCTTGTAGCGTTTTAGTTAGGCCAAGCTCTCGTGCTTCTTGAACTTGCATACGCCAATCGAGACCTACTACATCTAGCGGAAGGTCGTGCCATTCTTTTGCTAAGTGACTTGCTCCTACGCCAAACATGATAAGCGGCACATTCTTTTCTTTTAGCTCTGTAAAAATGCGATTCATTACTGGTTTAATAAAGTAGCGATAGTCTGCTACATTTAACGCGCCAACCCATGAATCAAAGATTTGAATAGCTCTTGCTCCAGCATCTATTTGTGCCTTTACATATGTAATTGTCATATCCGCTAACTTATCCATTAATGCAAACCACGCTTTTGGCTCCGTATACATAAATGCTTTTGTCTTATTGTAGTTTTTAGAAGGTCCGCCTTCAATCATATAGCTAGCTACTGTAAAAGGTGCACCAGCAAATCCAATTAAAGGAACGTTCAGCTGCTCCGTTGTTAAAAGCTTGATTGTATCTAATACATAGGCTACATCTTCTTCAGGCGTAATATACCCTAAGTTTTCAACATCTTGCATTGAACGAATTGGGTTTGAAATCACAGGACCAATACCTGTTTTAATCTCAACATCCACTCCAATTGCAGGAAGCGGTGTCATAATATCTTTATATAAAATAGCTGCATCGACTCCGTACTGCTCAACTGGTAAGCGCGTCACATAAGCTCCTAATTCAGGCTGATGCGTAATTTCAAACAGTGAATACTTTTCTTTTAAAGCACGGTATTCCGGCTGAGAACGGCCTGCTTGACGCATATACCAAACTGGTACATGATCCGTCTTTTCTCCTCGGCATGCTTTTAAAAATGTATCATTCATCAGTTGTTGACTCATGGCTTCCACCTTTCTCTATCTGTTCGTCTCAAGTACTATTTGTTTTTCCTAATCTAACTTGTCCTCAATACTAACCGCAGTTTGATAAAAACTGCGGTTTATCTCTTTTCTCTACTTGTCACTATACTCATTTCTGTATCCGTTGTATAGACACCTGCTCAAAATGTCAAAAAATCGACTAACTATAACAATTTAATCGCTAAATAATGTTGGTGTTACCTCATTAGAAGGCATTCCTTCTTCTTTCGTTTGCGAATTATAGGGAACGATGTAGTACGTTGGTGATTTAAATAGATTTATGCGTTCTACTTCATATGAGCCTTTGCCTTTCACTTTTCCAATTACGTTTCGTTCACTACCTTGCTTTTCATAAACATAGTAGACAACGCGCTTATCTTCTGAAGGTTCCCACGTTAGATTAACCGTCAGCAGTCCAAATGGTTGAAATGTTAACTCTTGCTGGAGCGAGTTAATAATTGGCAGCCTGATTGGGTCAGGTAAATCTTTGACGCCTTTTGGTTTTTTAAATACTTTACCTGTTTCTTGCTTTGCCTCTGTCAGAATATCTTTGAACAATTGACTTGGATAAGAGCTACCTTTTGTAAGGTAATGCTGGTTATCCGTACGATCATATCCCATCCAAACGGCTCCCACTACACTTGGCGTATAGCCAACAAACCAAGCATCACGCGTTGCTCCTTTCACCCCAGCATAAGAAGTGGATCCCGTCTTCCCAGCCAGCGCTCCTTCGTACTTACCTACCGATGCTGTTCCATCTTTGACAACAGCTTCTAGCATTTTCGTCATATACCATGCGTTTTGGTTTGAAAATACGTTTGTAGTACCCTGCTCTGCCTTGGCAATCACGTCACCGTTTTGGTCTTTAATTTCTGAAATAAAGTACGGTTCTTTCTTTTCACCGTCTTGAGCAAACGTACTATAGGCAGATGCTAGCTGAAGAGGCGTAACTCCTTCTGTTAATCCTCCTAATGCAATTGATAGACCCTTGTCTTCCGTTTCTATGTCCAGCTTTGTTAAATAGGCTTTTGCAGTCGAAATTCCTAGCTTGTTTAAGGTCCAAACCGCTGGAATATTCTTGGAGTCTTTAATTGCGTCATACATTGTAACTTTTCCTGCATACTGCCCGTTAATATTTTGGGGCTTATATTGCCCAAAGTTTTGCTTCTTATCACTTAAGAGAGAATACGGTTTATAAAGGCTTTCCTGCAAAGCAGGTCCATAAACCGCTAAAGGCTTCATCGTTGAACCTGGTTGACGCTTTACTTTTACACGATTTAATCCTTTTTGAACGTAGTCTCGTCCACCCATTACGGATAAAACGCCGCCCGTACGATGATTCATTAATACAAAAGCACCTTGGGCTTGTTCATCCACTCCTGGAAAATAAGCAGCTTGTTGGAACAACTCATAAGCTGTTTCCTGATAGTCCCTGTTCATCGGAACAGTTACCGTATATCCGCCTCTTAATAAATCATCGCTTGAAATATGATGTTTTTCCGCTGCTTCTTCAATCACCATATCAATATAGGTTAAATAAGCAGGATTTTTCGTTTTTTGCTGTACGTCTAAACTAAGCGTACGTCCTTGCAGTCGTACCACCTCTTCTGCACTTAAAAAATCCGCTTTTTGCATCGAGTTTAAAACCACATTTCGCCGTTCAATACTCTTTTCTGGATGAAGAATAGGAGAATACGAATTTGGACCTTTGGGGAGTGCAGCTAGAAGAGCTCCTTCTTCTACGGTAAGCTCTGATACATCTTTGTTAAAGTACAGTTGAGATGCAGCTTGAATCCCGTAAGCACCGTGTCCAAAATAAATTTGGTTTAAATACATTTCTAAAATTTTTTGTTTACTATAGCGCTGCTCTAAGTTAATGGCTACCATTACTTCTTTTGTTTTACGAAGCCATGACTTATCATTTGTCAAAAAAATATTTTTAGCTAACTGCTGCGTCAGTGTGCTTCCACCTTCTACTTTACTACCTGCTAAAATATCTTTATATAGCGCTCGCCCAATTGCTTTTACATCGATGCCGTGGTGCTCATAAAAACGGACATCTTCAACTGCAACAAATGCGTTTTGCACATGGTTTGGCACCTCTTCTATTGAAACCGGATCGCGATTTTCTACATATAGCTTCGTAATCTCATCACCGTTTTGGTCAACCAACTTTGTAGCCGAATTCATGACGAATTTTTTCTCATCAATTACATAGCTCCCAAAAAACAAAATCATAATATACCCAATCAGAGCAAATAATAAAATACCCGCTACGATAGAGAATATATAAAGTGCTCGTTTGTACATGCTACCACCTCTCTTCTTTTCATTGCATAATAGCGTATGTAGTACGGCGGTCATATGAAGAAAGCATGAGCCTGTCACTATCATCTTAAAGGACGAGCATCTATTTTTGTATTTTTTTGTTTAACATTTTATAATTTTAGTATGATTAACCTCTTTAAAATGTATGCATTTTCCAATTAAGAAGGAGTGTTCAAAAATGAATTTCTTTATTACATATGGAACTGTTGAATTTTTACAGCACTTAAAAGAACAACACCCCGAAGAAAAATTGTATTTACTTCATAAAGAAGGCGACCAAGGCTGCCTTTTACATGAAACAACTGGTGAAACAATATTTAAAGAAGGTCACAATTATGAAGCGCTAGATTACGTAGGCTCGATTGCAGATGGAAAATATGTGGTGATGAACAACATTGCGGTTACAGATGAAGGACGTCCTTTATTTGAAAGTAGATTTAATCAACGTGCCCGCTTAATTGAAAAAGAGCCCGGCTTTGCTGCGATTCGCGTTTTGCGTCCATTAAGCAACGATACCTATATTATTTTAACTGCCTGGGAAGAAGAAAAAGCCTTTACGGATTGGCAAGCGTCTCAAGCCTATAACCAAGCTCATAAAAAGCGCGGAACATCAGAAGGAGTAGATAAACAGCCAGCTATTTTTCTAAGACCTTCTTACGTCACAAGCTATCATGTTATGCACTAAAATACCCCAATCTCTCTACTAGGTCAGTGTCATATGAAAACACCCATTCATATGATACTATACACTGAACTATAGGGGGATTTTTTATGGGAATGGACCTCGTTTCTCTTCATTGGATATACATCTCTTTTATTTTACTTATCTTAGGATTCATGATTATTAGACGGGATACTACGATCATTTGTATTATCGGTATCTTTCTTCTTTCATTCACTGCTACTTCTTCTCTAACAGGATCGATTAGCGGCGTGTTTTCCAGTTTTATCTATGCTATTACAGAGTTGCTGCCTACTATTTTAATCATTTCAATTATCGTTTCCATGAGTAAAGCGCTTATTACAACGGGCGTCAATGACATGATGATTTCTCCTTTTGCTCGCTTCATTAAGACACCTACTCTCGCTTATTGGGTCATTGGACTTGTCATGATGATCATTTCCTTCTTTTTCTGGCCTTCTCCAGCCATTGCACTGTTAGGCGCCGTCTTATTACCTGTTGCATTAAGAGCCGGGTTACCAGCGCTTGGTGTCGCAATGGCCATGAATCTATTTGGTCACGGTATTGCTCTTTCTGGGGATTTTGTCATTCAAGCAGCACCAAAGCTCACTGCAGATGCAGCAGGATTACCCGTTTCAGATGTTATTCAAGCAAGCGTTCCATTAGTGATTACAATGGGCGTTGTCACAACCGTTACGGCTTTTATCTTTTTAAAGAGAGATTTAAAGAACGGTACACTTCCAGTTCAAGCTTCTCCTCTTATTGAAGCAGCTGAAAATACCGAAAAGGTGCAGATGCCTCTTGTTTTGAAAAGAATCCTTGCACTTTTAATTCCAATACTATTTGCCTTAAATGTGTGGGCAATGTTTACGTTTAACTTGCAAGGTGGGGATGCAACAGCTTTAATTGGAGGCACTTCGCTTTTTATCTTAATGATTATCTCCATCATCGGACACCAAAACAAAGGGTTAGAAAAAACAACGTCTTACCTAATTGAAGGATTTCAGTTTGGATTTAAAGTATTTGGCCCGGTCATTCCTATTGCTGCCTTCTTCTACTTAGGTGACGCGGGATTCACGAGTATTATCGGAGACTTTTTACCAAAGGGTTCTCACGGAATTGTAAATGACCTTGGCGTAGCCATTTCTTCCGTTGTTCCTTTAAATGAACAGATTGCTGCTGTGACCGTCATGACCATCGGTGCGATTACCGGCTTAGATGGCTCCGGCTTTTCAGGAATTTCGCTTGTAGGATCCATTTCTCAACTATTTGCTACTGCAATTGGCAGCGGTACTGCTACGCTGACTGCTTTAGGGCAAGTTGCGGGCATCTGGGTTGGTGGCGGTACTCCACCATAAATAATATACATATAGTCTTTCTGCTTACTAAAAACAAAAAAGCACAGCGTG
>NZ_JBXDLD010000084.1:0-45581 GCF_056820425.1 Priestia sp. KCTC 13724
CCCGGAGTTATCCCAGTCTTACAGGCAGGTTGCCCACGTGTTACTCACCCGTCCGCCGCTAACGTCATAAAAGCAAGCTTCTAATCAGTTCGCTCGACTTGCATGTATTAGGCACGCCGCCAGCGTTCATCCTGAGCCAGGATCAAACTCTCCGAAGAAATGTTTGACTTGCTCATAAAAGTTTAAAAAATTAACGTTGACGTTTTTCGCTTTGTTCAGTTTTCAAAGTTCAACCGTCGCTCTTAAGCGACTTTTCTATCTTACCAAGTTTCGAACTCAGTGTCAATAGTTTTTTATTTCCTTTGAGATTCGTTTGTGTCTCTCAAGGACATTTATAAATATAACAGACATATTATCATATAGCAATACCACAATAATAAGTTTAAATTTTCTAATATCTTCTATTCGTTATATCAGTTGGATAAAAAGGAAAAAGACAGCTTTTAAACTATCTTTTTCTAAGTAATAGTTAAACTTTACTTCCTAAAAGTATTACCTTCTAAAATAAATGTACTAAAAGCCGGTACAGTTACATTATCACTTTTTATTTTCTTTATAGACTTTGTACCAGCTTTTTTTCCATCGACCAGCAGGGATAGATTGCCTTTGCTAGAGACTTTCATTTTTATCTCATTGGAATTGGCATTGTGTATGATAGTTAGTTGATTTTTGTTTTTACCTTCCAATGTATAAGCTACTACATTTTTAGGTGCATTTAAGAATGATAGGTTCTGACGAATCTCAGAGGCAGTTGTCATACGAAATACTGGATACTTTTTACGAATCTCAATTAAACCTTTCATATATTCAACCTCTTGATTAAATGCTAAACGCCGCTCCCAATCTAGTTGATTTACAGAGTCTGGTGATTTGTAGCTATTATGGTCCCCACCTTTAGTTCTCATAAACTCTTGACCAGCATGTATGAAAGACACTCCTTGTGAAGTTAACACCATAGATGAAGCAAGCTTATGCATTTGCTTACGCTCAAGCTCAGTAGCATTTGGATTCGTTAATAGTAGTTTGTCCCATAAAGTATGATTATCATGGGCTTCTACATAAGTTACTACTTGTTCAGGATCTTGATAAGTAGATGTTGAAGAATCGTATTGAAGGCCACCTGCTATACTCTTTTTCATCGTGTCTTCCATACCTTGTTTGCCATTTACAAAGCCGCTATCTTCATCATAAAATACACTACCTTTTAAACCATCACGAATAACATCATTAAAATGCGCTACGCCTGGCATTTTGTTTGCATTCTTCTGGTTCGCTTTTTGGTCAGCAGGTAAAGGCGTATTTAAATCCCAACCCTCTCCTAAAACAATAATACTCGGATCAATTTTATTTAAAGCGTCTCGTACCTCTTTCATGTTTTCTACATCATGAATTCCCATTAAATCAAAGCGAAAACCGTCTAAATTATATTCTGTTGCCCAATATTTTACAGAGTCTACAATAAACTTCCTCATCATTTTACGCTCTGATGCTGTATCGTTTCCAACACCTGTTCCATTAGCTAACGTTCCATCTTCATTATATCGGAAATAGTAACCTGGTACCAACTCATTAAAGTTTGACTCACTTACAGCATACATATGGTTATACACAACATCCATAATTACGCGTAAATTATTTTTGTGCAGTGATTGAACCATCTGCTTCATTTCTTTAATTCTTACTTTAGGTTCATATGGATTTGTAGAATAAGAACCTTCCGGCACATTATAGTTCTTTGGATCATATCCCCAATTGTACTGCGGCTCGTTTAATTTTGTTTCATCCACTGTACGGTAATCATAGATAGGAATAAACTGCACGTGTGTCACACCTAAATCTTTAATATGATCTAATCCTGTTTTAACTCCACCAGGTCCTCTTGTTCCTTCTTCAGTAACGCCTAAAAACTTACCTTTATTTTTAATTCCACTATTTGGATCAATCGATAAATCCCGTACGTGCAGCTCGTAGATAATAGCATCTTCGCGGTTTTTCAAGAATGGCTTTTTCGCTGGCCACTTCTCTGGGTTTGTGGTTTTTAAATCTACCACTACACCTTTATCTCCGTTTACAGTTACAGCACGTGCATACGGATCAACAGCCTCATTCCACTTATCTCTAATTTTAACTTTATACGTGTAGATTAATCCATCTTGATTTCCTTTTAATTGTGTAGTCCATGTACCTCGCTCTGCTTTTTTCAGTGGAATTTCTGTTCCGCTAGTTGAGTTCCACTTTTTATATGAGACTAGTTTAGCTTCAGTAGCAGTAGGAGCCCATAAGCGAAAAGACGTTTTATCTTTTTTATACGTATTTCCTAAGTCATTTCCGTCATAATAAAACATGTCATCAAATTCTTTAGAACGCACTGCTGCTCCAATTTCAACCGTCGCGCTTCCAAACAAGGATTTCGATATCTTATATGCCTTTGTTAAATCTAAGTTATTTTTCGTCACAACTCGAACCTTGTTCGTTGTTTTTTCTTCCTTATTTAATGGTATCACTTCCTTAATTTCTACTCCTTCTAATGTAATACCAGAGTTATCTGCCTCTTCTATAGCGAATGGAACGTTTGTTTGAAGCGTAATTTCATTCATTTTATCAATAGTAGCTCCAACAATCTTTGGATTTAAATCAATTTGGCTTGGATCGTAGAATACACGCTCGATTCCTTGAGCAATCCAAATTTCAGCTGATCCATCTTCTTTAAATTTCGTGATATAGCGATTATCTAATTCTTTATTCCCCCATTCGTTTCCATTTATGCTTTGTCGAGCAATAAACCCTACCTTTTGAATACCTTGGGGATCATTCAATTCAAAAGTAGCAACTTTTCCAAAATCATCTTCATCTTTAAACTGAACGGCTTGTCCACTCTTTCCATCTGGCCAGACCCACAAATCCCAGTCTTTATAGTTCTTATCATAACGTGCATAATGAATGGTTACTTTAACGTTCTCATAAGATGGTAAATCACGATACTCTCCATCTGGTGGCTCGTTATATACTGTGTTATCTCCACTTTTTATCCATACTTCCCCTTCACCATTTTGGATATCAACCCAGCGATCTTCCCCATCTTTTTCCCAAGTATCTGTCCGGACAATAAATCCTACCTTTTTGGTGTTTGTAGGAATTTCAATCTCAGCAACTTTTCCAAACGCATCTTCCCCTGTAAAGTCGTACGCTTTCCCTTCCCCGCCTTCAGGCCAAATCCATAGGTTCCAATCTTTTGTGTTATTCGGCGCTTCTTGATAATGAATAATTACTTTCCCTGTATTTGCAAACGTTTGCATAGGGAAGCTCGAAAAAGCGGAGGCAAACATTGCAAAAACGATTAGAACAACAAACCATCGATTAATTTTCATAAAGCCCATCCCCTTTGTTTATAGTCGATAACAAATCTATTATATAAAAACTGAAAACGTTTGCACAATATAAAATTTTGAATTTTTGAAAATTGAATCCAAAAGACCTATTAAAAAATAGATAATAATAAATAAAAAAGACAGCCAATTAGCTGTCTTTTTTATTAACGGTGGCGCATTTGCGGGAATAACAGTACATCACGAATAGAAGGAGCGTTTGTTAATAGCATAACTAATCGATCAATACCAATTCCTAAACCACCAGTTGGCGGCATACCATATTCTAACGCTTCAATGAAGTCATCATCCATCTCATGTGCTTCATCGTTACCTTGTTCTTTTTCTTTTAACTGCGCTTCAAAACGTTCACGCTGATCAATTGGATCGTTTAACTCCGTGAAGGCATTTGCATGCTCTCTTGCTACAATAAATAACTCAAAGCGATCAGTAAAGCGAGGGTCATCCTCATTCTTTTTCGCTAATGGTGAGATTTCTACAGGATGTCCGTAAATGAATGTTGGCTGAATTAATTGCTCTTCTACTTTTTGTTCAAAGAATTCATTTACAATGTGCCCGTATAACATATGCTCTGTAATTTCAACATTGTGTTCTTTTGCAAGAGCACGTGCCTCTTCAACAGATGTTTCTTTCCAGAAATCAACGCCTGTATATTGCTTAATAGCATCTACCATATGAAGTCTTGTCCATTCTGGAGTTAAGTCTACTTCATACTCCCCATACTGGATTTTAGTCGTTCCTAATACTTCCTGAGCAATATGTGCAATTAAGTTTTCAGTTAATGCCATAATATCTTTGTAATCAGCGTATGCTTCATAAAGCTCAATCATTGTAAATTCTGGGTTGTGACGAGTTGATACCCCTTCATTACGGAAGACGCGACCAATTTCATACACTTTTTCTAAGCCACCAACAATTAATCGTTTTAGGTGTAGCTCAATTGCAATACGCATATAAAGCTCCATATCTAGAGCATTGTGATGAGTAATGAATGGACGAGCCGATGCACCACCAGCAATTGAATGCATCATTGGTGTTTCAACTTCTAAGTAGCCATTATTATCTAAGTAGCGGCGCATTGATTGAATAATACGGCTTCGCAAGATAAATGTTTGTTTACTTTCTGGATTAGTAATTAAATCTAAATAGCGCTGACGATAGCGTTGTTCAATATCTTTTAAGCCGTGATATTTATCCGGTAAAGGACGTAAAGCTTTTGATAATAGCGTGAAGTCTTTTACTTTAATTGATAATTCACCAACTTTTGTTTTAAACAATACGCCTTGTACACCAACATGGTCACCAATATCAACTGTTTTAAAGATTTCGTATTGTTCGTCCCCTACTGAATCTTTACGAACATAAAGTTGAATTTGACCCGTTAAATCTTGAACGTGAGCAAAGCCTGCTTTGCCTTTTCCGCGCTTTGTCATAATACGTCCTGCTAATGAAACTGAAACTTCATTTTCCTCTAAAGCTTCTTTTGTTAGTTCTTCATATGCATCAATTATCTCTTGTGATGTATGTGTACGTTCGAAGCGTTTTCCAAATGGATCCATACCTTGTTCTCGAAGGTTGTTCATTTTTTCACGACGAACGAGAAGTTGATCATTTAATTCTTCATGATTCATTATGTGCTCATCTCCATCGTATTAATTAATTTTCTAAAACAGAAAAAAGGCCAGCTTTTCCACTGGCAATTCCTACGTTTCTTTAAAATTATTATAAATTCAGTCGTTTCTCTATGTCAAATCGCTTTAGACTTACAGTGTGTTCTTGTCTCAAGCTAAAACAACTTGATATAGTAATCCAACTGCCTTAATGCGTAATTATATCGCTTCTTTTCTTTACGCACTTTCGACCTTATCGAATTCTAAATAATGTTTGGTTATCAATTTCTTATTGTAACGAACTAAGAAAAGCAAGTAAACCTCCTGGCTCTTAAAAATAAAAAACGTTTTTATGGAGCCGTTACATCATATAAGTTACCAATTAATTTAATCCCTTGTTCTGCAGCTAGTCTTTCCGCTAAGTATACTGTCGATGTATCCTCAATAGGTATAATGAGGTCACTAGCAATTTCTGCTAGAGGGACCATTACAAATGCTCTTTCTGTCATCCGAGGGTGAGGAACAATAAGTCTAGAACTATGTATAACCTCTTCATTATACAGAAGAATGTCCAAATCTAACGTACGAGGTCCCCATACAACCTCTCTTTTTCGGTTCTGCTGTAGCTCAATCGCCTGCAAAACATCGAGCAACTCTAGAGAAGAAAGTTCTGTTTTAATTTCGGCTACCATATTTAAGAAAGCGCTTTGGTTAGTATAGCCAACCGGATCCGTCTCATATACGGAAGAAAGATTTTCTAATAAAATGCCTTCATGACTGTCTAGTGATTGAACAGCTTGCTTTAAGTAGTTACTGCGGCTTTTAATATTAGACCCCAGGGCTATAAAAGCTCTATTGTTCATTAGCGGCTCCTTGTAATTTCGACGGCAACCGAATCATAATGACCTTGAATCGGAGGGTCGGGTTTATATACTTTTACGGTACAAGCTTGAATTAGATGATAAGAGGATAAAACCGTTGACGCAATGGTCTCAGCAATAGTTTCAACCAGCTTAAACGTTTCTTTCTCCACAATGTTTTTACAGACTTCGTAGAGCTCTGCATAACTTACAGTTGCTTGTAAATCATCCTCTTGTCCAGCTTTTTTTAAATCTAATTCTACTGTTAAATCTACATTAAAACGTTGACCTAACTTATTTTCCTCAGTAAAAACGCCGTGATAACCATAAAAGCACATATTATTCACATAAATTTTATCCATTCTCGATTACTCCTTTACCTACTAAAACATCCATCATCTTCGTAAAGCGAGCAATCTCTTTCACATCGTGTACTCTTGTCATATGAATACCTTTAGAAATACCCATTCCAATAGTAGCAGCAGTTCCTTCTATTCGTTCCTTTGGAGGCAAATTAAGGACGTGTCCAATTGTTGACTTTCGAGATGTAGCCAACAACACAGGATAGTCTAGTGCTGTAAACTTATCTACATTTTGAATAGCTTCAATATTTTGCTCTACTGTCTTAGCAAATCCAATCCCTGGGTCTAAAATAATATTCTTATCTTTTACACCAGCACTTTTAACGATTTTTATGCTTTCATATAAATCAGCAATCATATCTGGAATGAGGTTTTGATAATTTTTATTGTCTCTATTATGCATGAGGATGATAGGTACATTATAATCAGCAGCTACTTTTGCCATCTCCGGGTCAGCCTTTGCTCCCCACACGTCATTAATAATGTGTGCACCTGCTTCAATTGCTTGCTTTGCTACCTCAGATTTATACGTATCAATAGAGATAGGTACGTCTAGAGTTCGAGATAATTCTTTGATAACAGGAATTGTACGCTCTAATTCTTCTTCCACACTTACTTTATCGCTTCCTGGACGTGTTGATTCACCACCGATGTCAATGAGGTCTGCGCCATCTATGACCATTTGTTTAGCATGCTCAATTGCTTTATCGATATGGTTAAATGAACCACCATCTGAAAACGAATCTGGGGTTACGTTCAGGATCCCCATAATCAATGTCTTTGTAGAATAATCTAACTTATAGGAGCCACAATCGATAAATTGACTATTTACTACCGTTTTTGTCATCTAAGACTTCCTTTCGTACGCCTTCTTTACTCCATAAATGCGAAGTATATTTCTCATATTGTCGCTGTAATGTATAGGTTAGCGTTTGTTCACCCGTTTTAAACTCTTTCTCTCCAATTTTATGGATAGCAAAAATTTCTTGAATTGAATTTGTCATAAAGATTTCTTCGCTCTCAAGAAGCTCTGATAGTGTAAAGAATCCTTCTTTAATAGAAATCCCCTTCACACTTAAAAGCTTACATATAAATTGGCGAGTAATACCGTTTAATATTCCCGTTTCAACAGCAGGAGTAAAGACGGTGTTATCTTTCACAAAGAAAAGGTTTGAAACAATTCCTTCCGCTAAGAACCTTTCCTTTGTTAAAAAAATCCCTTCCTTACTTATATCGTTTCCAACTTCTCTTTTAGCTAAGATATTATTTAAATAATGATGAGATTTCAACCGTTCATTACTTTCGGGAGTATTTCTTTTTGTTTCAAGAATAACCCCCTCTTTTATAAGAGGGGTTTTCTTATCAGGCATAGACTTCATATAAACAATAAGTGATGGACGAGTATATGCTTCTACCTGTAGTCCAATTTCACCTACACCTGCTGATACGTTTAGTCGAACATACGCATTTTGAAGATTATTCTTTTGCAGCAACTCATTAAGAATTGTAAGTATATCTTCCTTTGAATATGTCCATTCAATATTTAAAAGCGATAAACCACTTTGTAATCGACTCAGATGATCATCTAATAAAAATGGATGACCATTATAGATTCTCATTGTTTCAAATAAACCCAGGCCATACATATAACCATGATCAAAAGGAGAAATAGTTGCTTTGCTTCTTTCTAAAATCTCTCCGTTTACATAAATGTACAAAGGTTACACGCCCTTTTTCTGATACGTATTAATAAAATTTTGCAGCATTTCTCGACCATATGAAGTCATAATGGATTCAGGGTGAAATTGGACGCCCTCAATTGGCATAGTTTTATGGCGAATAGCCATAATCTCATTTTCATCTGTCCATGCTGACACCTCAAAACAATCAGGCAGAGATCCAGCTTCTACAATTAAAGAATGGTAGCGAGTAGCTGTAAACGGATTGTCCAACCCTTCAAAGATTGTTTTTCCATCATGGTGCATTTCTGACGTCTTACCATGCATAAGCTTATCAGCTCTGATAACATTTCCACCAAATGCTTGACCAATGGACTGATGTCCAAGACAAACGCCAAAAATCGGAATTTGACCAGCAAAATATTTAATTGCTTCTAAGCTAATACCAGCTTCATTTGGGCTACATGGCCCTGGAGAAATCATTAAAAAGTCAGGGTTAAGGTTTTCAATCTCTTCAATTGTAATTTCATCATTACGCTTGACGACTAACTCATGGCCTAGCTCACCTAAATACTGTACTAAATTAAATGTAAATGAATCGTAGTTATCAATCATTAAAATCATCTGTTCTCATCCTCCACTCAACTCTTTTTCACTCTGCTCTTTTGCTTTCCATAAAGCCATAGCCTTTTTCAATGACTCTTTGTACTCATACTTAGGGTTGGAGTCAATAACAACACCAGCTCCCGCCTGTACATGTACTTGACCATCTTGAACGACCATTGTACGAATTGCGATGTTAAGTTCCATCTCGCCGTTATAGCCTATCCAACCAATTGATCCTGTATAGACACCTCTTCGAACGGGCTCTAGTTCTTCAATAATTTCCATTGTCCGAACCTTAGGTGCACCTGTGATGGTTCCTCCTGGGAATACTGCATCTACTACATCTACAATGTCTTTATTGTCAGCAATTTCACCTTTGACATTTGATACGATGTGCATAACATGGGAGTATTTTTCAATCACCATAAACTCATCTACACAAACAGTCCCATACTTACTTACTCTACCTAAGTCATTTCGCTCTAAATCAACAAGCATTACGTGCTCCGCACGCTCTTTCTCATTTTCAATTAACTCTTTAGCCAGTGCACTGTCTTCTTCGTTTGTCTTCCCTCTAGACCGTGTTCCTGCAATTGGTCTTGTACTAAGCTCAACTCCTGATTTTTTAACTAATAACTCTGGTGAGCAACTCACTAAATGAAACTCATCGGTTTGCATATACGACATGTATGGAGAAGGATTAATCTTTCGGACTTGTTCGTAAATATGCATTGG
This sequence comes from Priestia sp. KCTC 13724, assembly GCF_056820425.1. Lineage (NCBI taxonomy): Bacteria > Bacillati > Bacillota > Bacilli > Caryophanales > Bacillaceae > Priestia > Priestia sp. KCTC 13724. The sequence continues at coordinate 9,239 of NZ_JBXDLD010000084.1, forward strand.
ATGTGTATTAAGAGGCTGTGACTGTCTTACAGATAAGTTAACTTGAAACACATCACCTTGTCCAATATATTCCTTTATCCTTTCAACAGCCACACCAAACTCTTCTTCTGACATTGACAAAGTTGTGTGTGTATTAACACTCTTCACTTTCTCATAAACAGGAGTATACTTCGTTTCAGACAACCATTGATTTTTATATGAAGTTAAACGAGCTTTAGCATTCTCTTCATCTGTATGGTTAACCATTATCCATAGCTCTTCTTTATGGTGGTCATATACAAAAACATCATCAAAAATTAAGAAATAAATATCAGGCATCTTTAACGGATCATCCGCTATTGTTGGTACATGTTCTACATACCTTACGTAATCATAGCTAATATAACCAATGGCCCCGCCTTGAAACGGAGGTAGCTCTTTACGCTGAGGTGTTTGGTACTTCTTCATCCATTTACGCATTAAATGCATTGGATTACCTTTTTCAACACTTCTTCTTCCTTGCTCTATAATATGAAGCTCGTTAGACTCTCCTCGTAAAATAGCGATAGGATTAAGGCCCATAATATGAAAGTTACCGCCTCGCCCACTTTCCAACAATATATGATGCGGCTCATCTACAGATAATTCTTGATACTTACTAAACCATTTATCCTTAGGAATCGAAATCGATTCACCCCATGTCATTCGTTGCTGCATTTGCTCACTCTCCTAAAATGAATCACCTATCCTTATTTTACATGATTTTAGAAAGTTATTCACTAGATGAAAAAAACTACCCCTTTAAGCCACAAAGTTACTATGACTTAAGGGGGTAGCTAAATAAAAATTATTTATCGTAGCTTATCAAGACTGACCTTGTGTTTGCTCTTCGAATTGGAATAATGGTGTACTTAAATAGCGCTCACCGTTACTTGGAATAATGGCTAACACTTTTTTACCTTTTCCTAATTCTTTTGCTACCTTTAATGCTGCAAAAATTGCTGCACCTGAAGAAATTCCGACTAATACACCTTCAGTTTTAGCTACTTTTCGAGCATAGTCAAATGCTTCTTCATTTTTCACAGGAATAACATGGTCATATAGGTCGGTATTTAACACACCTGGTATGAAGTTAGCACCAATTCCTTGAATTTTATGAGGTCCTGGCTGACCACCACTTAAAATTGGTGAGTCAGCTGGTTCTACAGCATAAAGCTTAATCTCTGGGTAAGCTTCTTTCAATACTTCTCCAGCACCCGTAATTGTTCCACCTGTTCCAACCCCAGCTACAAAAGCATCCAGTTGGTCACCGAATTGTTCAACAATTTCTTTACCTGTTGTTTTACGATGCACTTCAGGGTTTGCCTCATTTTGGAACTGTTGAGGAATGAAGTAACCATGTTCTTTTGCTAATTCAGAAGCTTTATTAACAGCTCCTTTCATTCCTTCAGGTCCTGGTGTTAAGACTAACTCTGCGCCGTATGCACGAAGTAGGTTACGACGTTCAATACTCATTGTTTCAGGCATTGTTAAGATTGCGCGATATCCCTTTGCTGCTGCAACCATAGCTAGACCGATACCTGTATTACCACTTGTAGGTTCAATGATTGTGTCGCCAGGCTTTAAAACGCCTTTGGCTTCCGCATCTTCAATCATTGCCAATGCAATGCGATCTTTCACGCTGCTTCCTGGGTTCATAAACTCCAACTTTAAATATACATCTGCCATATCTTCTTCAACTAAACGATTTAATTTAACAATTGGTGTTTGACCAATTAATTCCGTAATTGAATTTGCTACGCGTGCCATATCTCCACTCCTAATCCCGAGTAATTTTATTGAATTTGTATACAATTTATCAGTTATTTTCTAAATTGTCAATCATTTTGTTTTGTGACAATGACTTTTTTTTCTATTTTTCTAGACCATTATATCCTTACTGTACCATTTTCAGACCAAACTTCAAAAGAAAAAGACACCGGCTGCATGCGATGTCTTTTCAGAGACTTATTTATATAGCTTCTTCTTTCATTTCTTTTAGCTCTTCTGCAGGAAAGTGATACATTTCATTACAGAAGTGACATTGCGCTTCAGCTTTGCCATCTTCATCAATCATTGATTGAATTTCATCTTTTCCTAAGCTAATAATTGCATTACCAATGCGCTCTTTAGAACATTGACATTTAAATTCCACAGGCATGGTTTCAAGAATTTTAAGGTTATCTTTTCCTAGAACTTCTTCAAGAATTTCTTCTGGTGTTAATCCACGTTGAATAAGCTTAGAGATAGGTTCAATGGTTTGCAAGCGCTGTTCAATTGCTGAGATTGTCGCTTCATCTGTTCCTGGTAACAGCTGAATAATGAAGCCTCCTGCAGCCAAGATGGTGTTATCAGGGTTTACTAACACACCAACGCCAACTGATGAAGGAACTTGTTCAGATGTTACAAAATAATACGTGAAATCTTCTCCTAATTCACCTGATACAATCGGTACCTGACCATTAAATTGATCTCTCATTCCAACGTCTTTTACGACACTAAGCGTGCCTCCCGTACCTACTGCACGAGCGACATCTAATTTACCGTATTTGTTTAATTCAAAATGTGTTTGTGGATTTGTAACATAACCACGAACTTCCCCTTTGGCATTGCTATCCACAAGGATTGCGCCAATCGGTCCGCCACCTTCGACTTTTATTGTTAACTTCTGCTCTCCCTTTAACATCGCACCCATCATTACACCGGCACTCATCGCACGTCCTAATGCAGCTGAAGCTGTTGGCCATGTATAATGGCGCCGCTGCGCTTCACCTACTGCCTCCGTTGTTTTCACAGCGTAGGCACGAACTTGATTATTATATGCTAAAGCCTTGACTAAGTAGTCACTCATAATAATACTAACTCCTCTTATTCCATATTTTTCGTATAAATAATCTGTAGACCTTTTAGTGTTAAAAACGGATCTACGATGTCAATAATGTCTGACTCTTTTGCGATTAATGTTGCTAAACCACCTGTTGCAATTACTTTAGGATTTACGTTTGATTGCTCTTTCATTCGTGTAACAATACCTTCAACTTGTCCAACATATCCATATAAAATTCCCGCTTGCATCGCAGAAACTGTATTTTTACCTACAATGCTATTCGGCCTAGCAATTTCAATCCTCGGAAGTTTAGATGCCCTAGAATATAGCGCTTCAGTGGAAATATTAATACCAGGTGCGATAGCTCCTCCCATATACTGTTTGTCTTCATCAATGTAACAGTAAGTTGTTGCTGTTCCAAAATCCACAATAATTAATGGGCTGCCATAAAGCTTAATACCTGCTACTGCATTTACGATTCGGTCTGCCCCAACTTCTCTTGGATTTTCATATTTAATATTTAAACCTGTTTTAATACCAGGACCTACTATAAGCGGCTTTAAATGAAAATATTTTTGGCACATACGTTCCAATGCAAACATAATTGGTGGCACTACAGAGGAGATAATAATACCATGAATATCTTTAAAAGATAAACCAACGTGCTCAAGGAGTGACTTAATTGTCATTCCGTATTCATCTTCTGTTTTATTACGACTCGTTTCAATGCGCCAATGATATTTTAGTTCATCACCATCATATACTCCTAATACAGTATTCGTATTTCCAACGTCTAATACAAAAATCATGTTAATCACCACTTCGCCTTTAATCAATATTTACACTGAAACCATCATACCATAACTAAGAAAAAGGGGTGTACAGTAAAAGAAGCTTTTCCTTTTCCTTACTAATGTTCGTATAAAAAACAAAAAAAGTAAGATGCTCCTAGGAACATCTTACTTTTTATTCTTTAGGCTCTTCCTCTTGATCTGGCTTCGATTGAATGTTTACTTTTACATCTTCATCGCTGCTTTTTGGAGAACGATCTGGAAGCGTCCCATGATCAACTAAATGCTTGATTTGCTCAGCATCTAACGTTTCAACTTTTAATAACGTTTGAGCAATAAGTTCTAACTTATCACGATTTTCAGTTAGAATTTGTCTTGCACGCTCGTAGCTATCTTTAATAAAGCGTTGAATTTCTAAGTCAATTTGATGAGCAATTGCGTCACTGTAGTTTTGTTCATTTTGGATGTCACGTCCTAAGAACACTTGGCCACCTTGCGATTGACCAAACTGCATTGGACCTAACTTATCGCTCATACCGTATTCAGTAACCATACGTCTTGCGATACTTGTTGCACGTTGGAAGTCATTATGTGCACCCGTACTTACTTCGCCAAAGATTAATTCCTCAGCAACACGTCCACCTAATAAACCAACAATCTTATCTAAAAGCTCTGGTTTTGTCATGAAATAGCGATCTTCTTTCGGAAGCATTACAGCATAACCACCTGCTTGCCCACGTGGAACAATCGTTACTTTATGTACCATGTCCGCTTCATCTAATACAACACCAATAATTGTGTGACCAGCTTCATGGTACGCGACAATATTGCGTTCTTTTTTAGAGATAACGCGACTCTTTTTAGCTGGTCCCGCAATTACACGGTCCGTTGCTTCATCAATATCGCTCATATCAATCTTTTTCTTATCTTGTCGCGCAGCTACTAAGGCAGCTTCGTTTAATAAGTTTTCTAAGTCGGCTCCTGAGAAGCCTGGTGTACGCATCGCAATGGCATTTAGATTTACATTTTCATCTAAAGGTTTGTTGCGAGCATGTACTTTCAACACTGCTTCACGACCATTTACATCTGGACGATCTACAGTAATCTGACGGTCAAAACGTCCTGGACGTAATAAAGCTGGATCTAAAATATCAGGGCGGTTTGTTGCTGCAATGATAATGATTCCTTCATTAGCACCAAAGCCATCCATTTCAACAAGCAATTGGTTTAGAGTTTGTTCACGCTCATCGTGACCTCCACCTAGACCAGCACCACGTTGACGACCTACAGCATCAATTTCATCGATAAAGATAATACAAGGCGCGTTTTTCTTTGCATTTTCAAACAAGTCACGCACACGTGATGCACCGACACCAACAAACATTTCAACAAAGTCTGAACCACTGATTGAGAAGAAAGGCACGCCTGCTTCACCAGCTACAGCTCTCGCTAATAATGTTTTACCCGTTCCTGGAGGACCTACAAGAAGTACACCTTTTGGAATTCGAGCGCCTAAGTCGGCAAATTTACGAGGGTCTTTCAAGAACTCTACAACCTCAACAAGTTCTTGTTTCTCTTCGTCTGCACCTGCAACATCTTTGAACTTAACTTTCTTCTTTTCTTCACTGTAAAGTTTCGCTTTACTTTTACCAAAGTTCATTACACGGCTACCGCCACCTTGAGCTTGGTTTAGTAAGAAGAAGAAGAGGATGAAGATAATGACAAAAGGTATAATTGATGTAAAGAATGTTACCCAACCACTTGTTTCATCTGCGGGGTCAACCTTCACCTGAATGTCCTTACTAGTTGCAGCGGCATTAATACGCTCCAACGCTTGATCACCATCTACAATGTAAGTTTGGAATTTCTGATCTTCATTATAAGATTCTAATTTCCCTTGTACGACATAAACCCCACGTTCAGGCTTCAATGTTAATGATTCAATATCTCCACTTTCCAAGTGTCCTACAAATGTGTCATATCGCATTGCTTCAGTCTTCTGGTTGGAACCACTGAAGAAACTGACCACGCCAATAATGACTAAAAATATAAGTAAATAAAAGATGGTATTACGGAAGATCCGATTCATTTCTTACCTCCTCCCACGATAAACAAATACTGTATTCAATAGTACCATAGAACCTATATCCTATCCAACAAATTGCATTTGCAAATATGCTAATTAATTACTATACACTTCTGGTTTTAAAACACCAATGTAAGGTAGGTTACGATATTTTTCCTGATAATCTAACCCATACCCTACTACGAAAGCATCTGGAACCTCAAATCCAACGTAATCTGCTTTAATATCCGCTTTACGACCCGTTGGTTTGTCTAATAGTGTTACGATTCTAATTGATTTTGCTTTGCGATACTTAAATAACTCTACTAGATAGCTTAGAGTTAATCCGCTATCAATAATATCTTCTAAAATTAAGATGTCTCGACCTTCTACAGAAGTATCTAAATCCTTTAAGATTTTCACTTCACCAGAAGAAACCATTTCTTTACCATAGCTTGATACATCCATAAAATCCATTTCTAAATATGTATCGATGCGTTTAATTAGGTCAGACATAAAAGGCATTGCACCTTTTAATACACCAATTACTAAAGGAAAACGACCTTCATACTCTTCAGTGAGTAGTTGTCCTAAATCCTTTACCTTTGCCTGTATTTGTTCCTCTGAAATTAGAATTTCTTTAATATCATGCTTCATTCCTTGCTTGCCTCCTAGAAGTTTTCCCTACTTATAGTATAAAATAACATATCTTAACTTATGAGTGTGTAATTCATAAGCAGATTTTTTTAATTTTGGCAGCCATAAAATTGTACCATTACTATCTTCTACAACCGGCCACGCATCTCTTTTCTCTAAAGGCACTTTTTCATCAATAAAGATATCCTTTACCTTTTTATGCCCCTTCATGCCTTTTAATTGAATTTTATCTCCTGGCCTTCGCGTCCGAACTCGAATTGGAAACCTAACCTTACTTTCATCTACTAAAAAGATGTCAGTTTCTTTCTTATCATATTTTCCATTATGTATTCTAGCAGTAAGGGAATGACCATTCGGCAGCTGAATGACCCCTGGAATGGGGATATCATATTCATATGCTGGAATAGACTGCGTTAACTCAAAAGTGAACACACAATCGTCATACGAACGAGAAATGGTCAGCTTGTTTGGAAAGTGAAGCACACCAGAAGGTTTATCAGCTTCTAAAAACCTCAATAAGTTATTAATATGAACTGAGGAAAGATCTGAAGGGATTTTTTTATAGAGATAGTTTAATATTAGTTGAATCCCACGCCTTTGTAAAGGTTTGCTTATATTAAGGAAAGACCCTCGACTCATTAAAAGATATCCTTGTCTTTGCTGTTTAATTACCTTATTCATCTCTCGAGTTGTTAATTCCTCTAAATAGGCTTGATCTTCATATAAGTTTTCACTAAAAGCTTGAAATTTTTCATGTATATCGTGATACTCATCCTTTAAAAAAGGTAATATATATTGTCTAATGCGATTACGAGTATACGTATCCTTCTCGTTAGTAGGGTCCATTCTAGGATTTAAGTTAAATCTCCTGCAATATAACAAAATTTGTTCTTTTGTAACGGATAAAAAAGGGCGAACGAGAGACCCTGTGGCATAAGGACGCTTTGCCTCCATCCCTCCATACCCTCTCATCGTACTACCACGTGCCAACCTCATGAGTATTGTTTCTACTTGATCATCTCCATGATGAGCTAAAGCTAGTACTTCTGCACGGTACTTATTCATCATCTCTTCAAAGAACGCATACCGACATTCTCTAGCTGCTACCTGAGCAGATACTTTGTGCTTTTTCTGATAAGTTGTTACATCGATACTAACGCCTTCAAATGCAATACCTGCATCTCTACAATAAGCTTGCACATATTCTAAGTCATTTTTAGACTCTGCTCCTCGAAACATATGATCAACGTGTAACGCCACTAAATTTAAACTTCTGTGCACTTGCTCCCTATGTAGAAAATGAAGCAACGCTAAGGAATCTGGACCTCCAGAAACACCCACTAAGACTGTTGCATTAATTGGTAAAAGGTTATGTTTATCAATAAATTCTGTTGTTTCCCTTTCCATTATTCTGTTCATCCTTACGTGATTAAGACTAGTTACCACTATCCCTTTCTCATTTTACGGATATTCCATTAAAAAGTTTCACATTTATAATACTTGAATGAAAAGATATAACAAGTACATAAACATGACGGATGCTCCTAATAAAACGGTTTCTAGGAAATGTGTACGCTTCTTCTTTACTTTAACACGCTTTGGACTATGCTGACGAACCTTTTGATTTCCTGAAGATTTAACAGATTCACCACTCTTGATCCCTTCAATCAAATCTTGCTTCATCTCATGAGCTGTAAGATAGTTGCCATGAATCGATTTATACAAAATCGAACGATGTGCTGACAGAGCATTATGCGTTTTTAATAATCTTTTTAGCTGTTCATTAGGTTTATCAGCTTTGTTTAAACGCTCGCCGATTAATAGCTCGATTATAATCATAGCTACAGCAAACAAATCATATGCTGGTTCTGCTTTTCGAGAGCCAAACCCCCAATATGCTCGGTCATAGTAGTCGGTAAACTCTTTGATAGCTCTCCCTTGCATTGTTGTTCCACCTACATCGATTAAACGAATCTTGACAGGGTGATTGGTAACAACCAAGTTCTCCGGCTTCAAGTCTCCAAAAATCCAACCCGCTTTGTGTAATTCATGTAAATCCCCCAATAGCTGCATGACCAGTACATTTACCCATTCCTTTCCTCTTTTCGCAACGAAAGCTTTTAACGATGTTCCTTTTACATATTCCATTACATAAAAAGAGAGTGCTTGATTACGATAAACCCAGTCATCTACATCGAATAAGAAAGGCCCAAGAGACTTGCCATGGACCTTTGAGAAGTTACGTAATACATTTACTTCAGCCGTTACTGAGTTGTTGTCAAAGCTTAACTTTAGCGCTGCAGTTTCTCCATTTGGTGATTGAACCAAATACACAACTCCAGTTGCACCTGTGCCTAGTTGTTTCATAATGGTGTACTGATTATGATGCCACTTCCCTGTTAATGTTGTACCGGCTGATAAATTACATACCAGATTCTTCATTGTAGTGTTCATCACTTCTTAACATCCCCCTTAAGGAACGTTTCTTCTGAACAAAGTGGTTTGTTGCCGCTTTAATTGCTGGACCAGTAGGTGTAATACCACCAGCTGTTAACTTCGGAAATATAGTAGATAACGATTCTAGCTTTGGATTCCAGTCCATAAGCTTTTCAACATCTTTCTTTTTCCCTGGAAATAAAAATACTGAAAATTGGTTGTACCCAATTCTAGCGTTGAGGCTGAGGGATAAATCTAATAATGCTTCCTTAACAGTTGGAAGCTTCGACTTCATGCTTCCACTCATATCAACTAAAATGAGAATCTCTAAATCAACTGTTTCACCTAACTCGTCAACAACTTCCATAATTTCTCCACGTTTTTCCGGAGGTAAATCTTCCATTTTTGAAGCTGATGCACCTAATATTTGTTGAAGTTCTTTATTTACTACGCCTTGTAACGTTTGAGTCATCGCTTGTCTTGTAACCATTTGAACGGTTTGAGAAAGTTGCTTTACATAAACGATTTGGCTAACTCCTCCACCAGACATAGCAATACCTTCAATTTCGTTTTGACTTTGTTCATCAATCACGTCTTCTTCCATAACTCCTATAACATTCACACTGATGCCTTGTTCCTTTGCTAGTGCTGCCATTGCAATTGGATCTTCTCCTGTATTAGAACCTCCATCTGTAATGACTAACATTTGCTTTAACGTTCCTTTTTTCATAAATAAAATCCCCTCCTCATTATCAGTATTAACATGATAGACGAGGAAGGGATAATTTATACTCTATAATCTACTGTGCTTTTTTACGATACGCATATGTTGGAATGGAAGACCATTTTGGCGTATTATGCTTCAGTTTAGCAACCACCACGGTCATATCATCTTCAATTAAACCGGACCTTGTTCGAATGACTTCTTCCATAATTAAATCTGCAATTTCTTGTGGATCATCGGTTTGTAGCTCTCCAATTTTACGCTTCATCCACATCTCGTAATTCTCAACATGTCTTGGGCCTTCAAACACCCCATCACTCATCATAATGAGCAAGTCCTGTGCTTTCATTTGTTCACTCACAACGTCTACTTCAAACTCTTCAATAATCCCCATTGGTAAATTACTTGCTTGTACCTTGATTACTTTATCACCACGCTTAATAAAGCTGGGTGTCGAGCCAATTTTCAAGAAGTTTACGTTTGCATCTTGTAAATCAATCATTGCCAAGTCAAGCGTCGAAAAGATTTCATCACTCGTTCGCAACGACAGAATAGAATTAATAGATTTTATTGCAATTGTCTCTTCAATCCCGGTTTGTAGGATTTGTTTCAGTAATTGTAGTGTTTCACTACTCTCATAGTGAGCTCTTTCACCGTTCCCCATACCATCACTGATCGCTAATGCATATTTACCAGCATTTAATTCAATCATTGAATAGCTATCTCCTGACACAAATCCTCCTCCTTTTGCAGCGTGAGTAACCCCTGTATCTACTACATACGCTTTGGTGGAACCAAAGGAAACGTGACAATAACCTTGTGGATATTTTGCACACTCTTCATTTTTTACCACGATACTTTCACCAAGTATATCCGTAAGCATTGGGGCAATAATTTTTTCACACTCACCTCTGCCGTGACAGTAAGGAACCCACATTTCTACATCTACATTACCAGGCTCTAAACTATAAATTTCAATTTGGTTAATTTCCATGCCAAAGCTTCTCAATGCTTCGACAATCTGTTCTTCTTGAACATTTAAGTTTTCTCTTTCTCTTTTTATTTCTTGAGCGAAATTATTCATGACTTGCGAAACTCCATGCAACTGCTCAGCTACAATCCGACGACTTTCATGAATCTGAGATTTCAACTGCTGATTGGCTTTAAAATACGTCAGCTCATGCTCAATAACATCGATTACTTTTTTGGACTTCACACAATGCTTGTCCATCTCTCTGACTAGCTTGGGATTTTGTTCTAATGAATTATTATCAATTTCTAGCATAATTTCTTTCAGATATTCATAGGTTGTATCAAACTGTTGAGCCCAACACTGCTCTTTCTTGAAACAGAATTGACACGTTCTCTCCGTTACGCTACTTAGAAAATAATCTATTTCTTTTTCTTCATTTCGCTTTTCTTCATAAAATCCATTTTGAGTAAAACTATCAGATAAAGCCTGAAATACGTTGGAGAATTGTTCTACTCGATTTGCCGTTACATCTCTTACTTTTCGAATATACTGCTGTTGCTCCATCATATTTTCAGATGTACCTGGAACGAGCTTACTTAAGTTTTTCAAAAGAAATGTTGGTGTTAATAGAAATAAAGCGACAGCGATAAGCGACTCATATAAATTGGTTGAAAGTGCCTGTTCAGCTTGTGAATAGAGCCCAATTAAAAGAGATCCCACAATCAATCCTAGAGATGCACCCATTTTTTTGCCGTCTTTTAGTAATCCTCCTAACAAACCTGAAAAAGCTAGTAAGCTCATTTCATATAAACTCGTTACGTTAGCAAAGCTTAAGATTAATCCCGTGACTACACCAACAGTAGCTCCAATTGTCGGACCTGATACAAAAGCAAAGATTAATACTAAATAACGTGATAGTACGTGTTCTGCCGATAAACCGTACATGACCCAACCAATGGTTCCTGTCATGACCGATGCTAAAAGAATAATAAGAGAAATAACTTCTTCTGTTTTAAGAGATTGCTTTCGCTTTCGATACGAAATAAGAGGTACACTCTGTAGAAAAATCATTGTTAGAATAAAGCTCAAGCCCGCTTCTACAGCTATAAATGCAAAGTCATACATTGTGACTCCTTGTGAAAACAAGTAGAAAATTCCTAATTTCGTTAGAAACATAGAAATAAACACAGTAAACGGTAACTTTTTAAGAGGATCTATGGTTATAAAACCACTAAAGCGATGAAGAAGTAAAAATACGAATAGAGAACAGAAGACAACCCCACCGTTTTGTAAGGATAGACTAAATGCTCCAGCCAAGATGGCCAGGCCTGCAAGAGCTGCCTTATCTTTCTTAATAGCAAGTACAGCCGCAAAAAATGGTAATGCAAACGGCATAATTTCCATTAAAATTAAAGCTCGTCCTAATAAAAATCCTACTGCTAATAAAATTAATCCCCATTGGAACAATACCTTTTCTGTTTTCAGACTCGTTTTCGTAAAAATGCGTGCCATTTCTAATCTAGTACGATTAAAAACAGCTTCAGTTGCTGGACCGGCAAAGTTCCGCTCAGTTTTTTGCATTTTTCCACCACCCGCTAATTATACTTATAAGCTATTATAGCGAGAAAGGGATTAATATTTTGTCAAATCGACTCTCTCTCGTACAAGAATCGTTCGACGACTTTCTAGTTAGAGACCGAAAACCATACAAAAATATGTATAATATTACATTGCAACTTAAAATATTTTAGAAGTTATGCTCTAAACTAGTATTTTCTTGCACTAATTTATTTAAATTTATGAAGTTTATTATTTATATTTTTTGGTTTGCCATTATTTTAAAAAATGTTATTGACAACCAATGAGGATTTTTATATTATTATACATGTCTTTTATAAAGAATTTATGGCGGTGTAGCTCAGCTGGCTAGAGCGTACGGTTCATACCCGTGAGGTCGGGGGTTCGATCCCCTCCGCCGCTACTTATTATAAAGGCCCGTTGGTCAAGTGGTTAAGACACCGCCCTTTCACGGCGGTAACACGGGTTCGAATCCCGTACGGGTCATCCAAAAACATGTACAATGATGTACATGTTTTTTTATATGCAAAAAAAGCACCTTCACTGAAGGTGCTTTTTAGAACTCGCTATCTATAACGTGATAAGCAGCAAGTTAGCCGCGTTTCGCGCCGCGTCCGCCACGTTTTGATTCTGTATGGCGTTTTAGGGAAGATAAACGTTCTTCACTATCTTTTAAGAAACGATTCATTTTTTGCTCAAACGTTTCTTTTGAACGGAAGTCATTACCACCACCGCGATTATTACGCTGTGGGCGATGTGAGTCACGAGGTCTGTCAAAGCGTGGTGCACGCGCTGGTCGCTCTGGACGTTCTGGGCGTTCTGCACGCTCTACAGCTTTCTTAATTGAAAGACCAATCTTGCCATCTTTCTCTACGTTAATAACTTTTACTTCAACTTCATCGCCGACTTTTAAATGGTCGTTAATGTCTTTTACATAGTTATCAGCCACTTCACTAATATGAACTAAGCCTGTTGTTCCCCCTGGAAGCTCCACAAAAGCTCCAAAGTTTGTAATACCTGTTACCTTTCCCTGTAACTTGCTGCCTACTTCAATTGACATAAAAAAAATGCTCCTCCTTAAAATGATAAAAGAAATCAATTTACTCTATTATACAAAAAGCGAAAATATGCTGTCAACGCACCGTGGATTTAGTCTTTTTTGATGTTAAAGATAATCTCACCGTCTTCTGATAAGAAGTAATCTCTTCTCGCAATTTTTTTAATATACTCATCATCATTTAATTTAACAATTTCAGATTCAAGTTGCTTTTCCTTGCTTTCAAGCTTTGTTAACTGTTGTTCTAACTTTTCTTTTTCAGCTTTTTTATTTTCGATAGCTGATGCTTGAGTAATCAACGTTGTAACAATACCTATACCAATAAGTAGAGCCAAAACACCAAAGAAAGTTAGACGTCTAATTAAGCCAATGCGCTTTCGATCTGTTTGTTTTTTAAAATTTTGTTGCTGTTGGCTATATTCTGTATTTAACTTTGTTACATTTTTCTTGCGTTCAGCACTCATTAACCTAGTCGTCCTCCTTATTTTTAAAAGTGTTTAACCATGATACAGCTCTCATTATGGTATTCTTTACACGTTGAAAAATTCCTTCTAAATACGTAAAACACCTCTGTAGAAATCGTCTTACAGATTTAGGCATGATTCTCCAAGAAATTAAGAATACCCATCTTATTGGTACAAAAATTACCTTTAGTATAAATGAAACAAGGCCGTATCCAAAGCGATAACATAATAAGCCCAAGGCATTTATACACCTTAACAGCATTCGAGCAGGCTTGACCAATATAATAGTAAGAATCGTTAGTAAAGCTCGATAAACGGCTAACACACTTGAAACAATAAATTTTAAAACTTTTAAATAAATGGATTGAATTAAGCTCTGATAAGCTGCGAATCCGCATAATAAAGCAAGAAATGCATAAAATCTTAGCTCACCTTCATTAACTAAAAACAACACATAAAAGATGAGTAGTGCTTGAACTACCCAAAACAGTAAGTCGCTAATAAAGACGAACCACCTTACTGTTTGAGCCCGATTTACAAAGTAGCGATATGTATCCAATGATGCTCCAACACATCCACCCATCGAAATCATCGCAAGCATAGTATAGAATTGTATATTAAGGCTCATCGAAACAACTTACTAAAGAATCCTTTAGCTTTCTCCGACTGGTTCTCATCTAAGTAAACTATATCAAAGATTTTTCCTTTTATCGATACAATTCCTTTTTCAACATCTAAATTTTTCATTTGAAGGTTTTGACCACGTACAGATAAAAACCCCATCACAGTTTCAAGCAAAAATTCCTCATTGTCAAAACTCTCTACTTGCTTGACTCCGGTAATATCTAAGAGGCGTCTCCCCTTCATTACTAAATCATGATTTGGAGTTTGATCTTTATTTGCACTGCCCATTTCGTAAAATTGACTCATCTTCATCCCCACCTCATTATTAAGCTCTTCATTACGTTTGGTTTAAACATATGAAGTGAGAATGAAGTTTAGAACAAGCTCACAGATGTCCTAACTGTTTTATGAGTTTGATACTTTTTCTTCTCTTACTAAAGAGTATAAGTTAGCAGCTTCTTCTTTCTTAGCGTTTTCTTGAAGGGCTTCTATCTTTACTGTCACAATCTTTGTCCCAAATTGAATAGCTAACTCATCACCTACTTTTACGTTTGAGCTTGCCTTTGCAACAATTCCGTTAATGGAAATTCTTCCTTTGTCTGAAATCTCTTTTGCTAACGTACGACGTTTAATTAGACGAGATACCTTTAAAAACTTATCTAATCTCATAGTTCCCTCACCTTTCTTTATTACAAACCTATTTTTTTTGCTTCATTCCAAAATTGGTCTAACTCTTCTAATGTAAAGTTTGCAAATGACTGACCAGATTTCTTTACCTGCTCTTCAATATAGCGAAAACGCGCACCAAATTTCTCATTCGTTTTAGCTAATGCGGTTTCCGGATCAATTTTGTAGTAGCGAGATACGTTTACTAACGCAAATAAAAGATCGCCAAACTCATTGCTCATCTCTTCCAGATTCTCCGCCTGCACTTCTTCTTCAAATTCCTGAAGCTCTTCTTTTACTTTATCCCACATCGGCTCAATCGTTTCCCAATCAAACCCGACTTTAGCAGCTGCCTTTTGATATTTATATGCTCTCATCAAGCTAGGCATGGTAGACGGTACATCATCTAATAATGAAGAAGGTTCTTCCCCTTTTTCTTGCTTTTTAATTTCATCCCAGTTTTGAAGAACCTCTTCCTCATTATCGGCTTTTACGTTGCTAAACACGTGTGGATGACGCCTAACCATTTTTTCTGCTACGGTAGAAATGACGTCCTCAATGGTAAACATTCCTTCATCTTCACCAATTTGAGCATGTAGCATTACTTGTAGCAGAACATCTCCTAGCTCTTCAACAATATGGTCGTCATCTTGTTGATCGATAGCATCTAGTAGCTCATAAGCTTCTTCAATTAAATAACGCTTTAACGATTCATGCGTTTGCTTTTTATCCCATGGGCACCCATTTGGCCCTCTCAGTATCGCAATAATACGGCGAAATTCTTCAAATTGGTGATATAACAATGCAGAGTCTTTTACAGGTGGAACATAAACCGTTGTTAGATTATTGAGCTCCATTCCATGATCAAGCTCATACAGTTTGACTTTTTTAATATGCTCATCCGAGCTACCTGCCGCTGTTACAATGTATACTTCATATTCATCTGGCAGCTGCTCCATTAGTGTAAGCTTTACATCAGAAGCTACAAACTGGTCATACACCTGCCCTATTAAAATATGCTGTTGCAACCTTAGCTCATCACGATGTAGTGCAGTGCCATCTAAAAGCTGAAAGCCCTCAATTGGGTCAATTTTCAATGACGTAAAAATAGGATCTAGAAAGCTTTGTCCACCTTTCACATCAATTTCAATACCTTCTTCGTTTTGCAGTAACAGCTGAACTGTTCTTTCAGCAACTAGAGGATGACCTGGAACAGCGTAAAGAACATTGCCATTCTTAGCTTGTTCTAACAGTTGCTTTGTAATACTTTCGTATACATCATCGAATGAATCAAATGATTCATAGACACCATCAAAAGATTGATAAGAAAAACCTTCTTCTTCTAATGCTCTCACAGCTGGGTGCTCTTTCGTTCTTAAAAACACGCTCTGATTTTGTTTTAATAAACGATAAATTCCTACTGGAAGCTGGTCAAGATCTCCTGCACCTAAACCAACAATGGTTATTTTATTAGTCATGGAATCCTCCTTCATGTTCTAGTTAAACTATAAGATGTATTTTATGAGCCACTTTCCTAGGGGAACGTCTCTTAATTCGTTTTTGGTAAAAATGCTGCTTTTGATAATTAAAGCTAAATAAAAAAGGCCACCAAACATAACACCTGATAGTGCAATACCCACATTTAATCCTCTACTGACTGAATGTGCATCTAGTATACCATTCATTGTCCACAAATACCCTCTTAATACCATTACCATTAAGAGACCGACTGCTATAATTTTTACCGCATGACGAATGAGCTTGTTTTTTGGGCCAAGTACTTTATACAAAAATATGCTGTTCATAACGGTAATAACTAAGAAGCTAATAGCAGACGAAATCGCGGCCCCTTCTGTGTACATAATAGGAACAAGCCACAAATTAAGCAGGGTTTTGATAACCACACCGATACAAATGGCGTATGCAGGTGCTTTCATTCGACCAATCCCTTGCAGTACAGCGGCTATAGTAGCAGATATCGTTGTAAAAATAACGAGCATACTTAACATTTTAAGGACTTGCGAACCTTCAATGTTCCCGTATAACATGTGGTTAATTGGTTCCATTAAGCCCGCTAGTCCACAAGATGCACCGACACCAACAACCAACGAAAGCTTGATTGAAACGTTAACCTTACTTTTTACAAATGCCCAATCATTTTGAGCGATAGCTGAAGATATAACCGGAACAAGTGAAAGTGAGAATGCTGTTCCAACAACCGTTCCAAGCTGAATTAAAGGCACGCCTCGGTCATAAATACCTTTCATTCCCTTAGCTTTTTCAGCGTCAATTCCGCTTGTCAGAAGAGAAGGATATAAGGTAAAGGAATCAATCAGTTGAATTAATAGCAACCCCATCCCACTAATACAGATGATTATGCCTTGAACGGCTACCTTTTTTAAAATAGGAACTGCCCCTGTAAACGTTTGTTTCGAGAAACTCCATGTAGTAACTACACGACTTCGAAATAAAAAGAAAATGAGTACCATTAATGAAAAAGTAATACCTACAACTGAACCAAATATTGCGCCTGCGCCTACTATATAAGGACTGTAGTTATTTTTAACGAGCAGAAAAGATAACAGTAAAATTGTTGCTACGCGAAGCGTTTGTTCTGATACTTGAGACACAGCTGTTGGGAGCATTTCATTTAACCCCTGATAGTATCCTCGAATGCTTGCGACAAATGGAACAAATAAAAATGAAAATGAAATAATTTGAACTAATAGCGTTAACTCTTTATCTCCCATTAAGGTCGCAATATTCTCTGCAAACCCATACTGAATACCGAACAGCATGAGGCTTAACATGCTCAAAAACACAAAACTGACTTGAATAACCTGGATAGCTTGTTTTTTTTCATTATTCGCCACATGTTCTGAGACCAGTTTTGAAATAATGACGGGAAATCCATACGTGCTAATTTGTAAGATAATCCCGTATAAAGGATATACTTGTTGATAAATATAAAACCCAACATCACCTGCAATATGATGATATGGAATTCGGTAACTAGCGCTTAATATCTTTGTAAAAAGACCAGCTAAGGTTAAGATAACAGCGCCATTTAGTAACATTAAAACATTTGATTTCTTCTGCATCATGACACCTTTCGTATTATACCAATTCTTTATGATGACCTTGCAATATCAACCTCTAAAGGCATATGCAGTTAACCTGGTATTGTAAGACTTTTATATTATAGCACGTTCTCATTGCGTGCTCTTTATGTGTTTTACAGAAAAAACCACATAGAAAAAAGACAGCAGTTCTGCTGTCTTTTCATAGATAAATTAAAATAACATTGATTAGATCTGTCGCTTATTGCTCCATTTGACGAGATAAGAAACCTGCAGCAGTTTCAGCAGCTTTATGCTCTACTTCACCAAGGGATTTCTCTTTTGAGAAGAGAATTACCGCTCCAATCGGGTCTCCATTCGCAATAATTGGACCAATTGTATAAGATGAAATTTCTTCTTCATGCCCATCAACAAACTCTAAGCTTTTGCCTTCTTTCACTAAAGTTGAGCTTCTACTTTCCATTGTAGATTCAACTAGAGAACTAATGTTTTTATTTAAATACTCTTTTTTTGAAATACCTGCAATAGCAATAAATGTATCGCGATCACAAATTAATACGGGATGACCTAGGCTATCGTAAAGAGCCTCACCATATTCTTTAGCAAAATCACTTAACTCGCTGATTGGTGAATACTTTTTCAAAATGACTTCTCCATCACGATCAACAAAAATCTCTAATGGATCGCCTTCACGAATACGGAGCGTTCTTCGAATTTCTTTTGGAATTACGACACGCCCTAAATCATCAATACGACGAACAATACCTGTTGCTTTCATTGATTAAAGCCTCTCTTTCATCTGATGATTAAAAATAGTAGGTGAATGAGTGAAATAATTCATTAATCATTCACCGGTGTTGAGGTTAGTATGCGTTACTATGCAACTTCTATTCACCAACCATCTCTTTTTTGTTAAAAAGTTCCCTTTTTCTCAAAAAACAAAACCATTTGTTTAAAAGCGACAAATGGTTTTGTTTTTTAATTTGGAACTTGTTCCTTCTTAACTTTTGCTAAATCACGCGTTAAATGGTGAACAATTTTCAGCCATTCTTTTTGTGCAAGTTCTTTTGTATTAATAACAACCTTCACTTTTTTACCTTCCATACCTAGGCTGACCATTCTGCCAAACTCATTACCTAACATAAATAATTTTTGACCGTCTACAGTAGAGCTAGCTTCTTCAGATAATAAAATCGTAACGTCTTGCTTTGATTGAGTAATGGATTCCACTAGGTTCGTATTGGCATATACTTTTATTTCAGCTACCGTAAATAAATGCATCACTTCAACTGGATATTCACCAAAACGATCAATCATCTCATCTTGTAAGTCTTGAATATCATCAAATGTTTCAATAGCACGGAAACGCTTGTACATTTCAATTTTTAAACGCCCGTCTGTAATGTATTGATCCGGTATATATGCGTCTAGGTCTAGATTAATTTCAACCTGTATTTTCTTTTTCTGCTCATCTGTGCCGCGTCGTTCTTCAATGGCGTCTTTAAGCATTTGAGAATATAAATCAAAACCAACTGAGTCAATAAATCCATGTTGTTGTGCACCTAGAAGGTTTCCAGCCCCACGAATAGATAAGTCGCGCATCGCAATCTTAAACCCTGAACCAAGCTCGGTAAACTCTTTAATTGCTTGTAGCCTTTTCTCAGCGACTTCTGTCAATACTTTATCTTTGTGGTATGTGAAATATGCATACGCAACGCGGTTAGAACGACCTACACGCCCTCTGAGCTGATACAGCTGCGATAATCCCATTTTATCTGCATAATTAACAATAAGCGTATTAACATTTGGAATGTCAACACCTGTTTCAATAATTGTCGTACTAACTAACACATCATATTCGCCTTCTAAGAAGCTTAAAATAACAGCTTCTAATTCCGTTTCATTCATCTTACCATGAGCATACGTTACGCGAGCATCGGGTACTAACATCGAAATCTCTTCAGCTTTCCTCTCAATATCTTCAACCCTATTATATAAAAAGTATACCTGGCCATCTCGCGCTAGTTCACGCTCAATTGCTTCACGTACTAATACAGGATTGTACTCTACTACATACGTTTGAACTGGAAAACGATTTTCAGGCGGCGTTTCGATTACTGATAAATCCCTTACACCTAGCATTGACATGTGCAGTGTACGTGGAATTGGCGTAGCAGTCAGCGTTAGCACGTCTACATTTGCTTTCATTTGCTTAATTTTCTCTTTATGGGTTACACCAAAACGTTGCTCTTCATCAATAATTAGTAGTCCTAAGTCTTTATATATCACATCTTTTGATAATAAACGATGGGTTCCAATTACGACGTCAACCGTACCGTCCTTTAAACCTTTAATTGTTTCTTGCTGTTGCTTTCGAGTTCTAAAGCGACTTAAGAGCCCAATATTAATCGGATAGTCTTGAAACCTTTCTCGAATCGTTTCAAAGTGCTGTTGAGCTAAAATCGTTGTTGGCACGAGTATTGCGACTTGCTTACCATCTGTGACCGCTTTAAAAGCAGAACGAATAGCGACTTCCGTCTTCCCATACCCAACGTCACCGCATAGTAAGCGATCCATTGGACGCTCTTTTTCCATATCCTTTTTGATTTCTTGGATAGAGCGCAGTTGATCTTCAGTTTCTTGGTACGGGAATGAAAGTTCAAATTCACGCTGTAGGTCTCCATCTGGAGAAAAAGCGTATCCTTTGCTGGCTTCACGCTCTGCATACAGTTTAATTAAATCGTCAGCAATATCTTGGACAGAAGATTCTACTTTACGCTTCACTTTCTTCCAATCATTACCGCCTAGTTTGTATACTTTTGGCTCTTTGCCTTCGGAGCCAACGTATTTTTGCACTTGGTCGATTTGTTCAACAGGAACATATAATTTATCAGAGCCTTCATATTTAATATGGATATAGTCTTTATGATTTCCATTTATCTCAAGAGTTTCCATACCTAAATAGCGACCAATTCCGTGATTCACGTGTACGACATAGTCGCCAACATTTAATTCAGAGTAACTCTTAATACGCTCTGCATTAGATAGTTTTTGGCGTCTCTTTGTCTTTTTTACACGCTTTTTAAATAGTTCCTCTTCTGTTAATACCGCTAGCTTTTGCATTGGAAGTTCAAACCCAGCCTGAAGATCCCCTTCAATGACTTGAACAATCCCTGGCATTAACTGGCCATCGCCGTCTAAAATAGCTGCTTCAATATCATAATCAGCTAATACACTCTCTAGTTTGGTAACTCTCTCACGATCTGCTCCAAGCATAACAATTGTGTAGTTTACTTTTTTCCATCGTTCAATTTCGCCTTTTAATAAATTCATCTGCCCATAGAACTGCTGCATTTGCTTATATGAAATAGTCACGATATTTTGTGGATTTGTATATGAAACATGTTTTAGAAATAACGATGTGTAAATTAGCTGATGTGGCGTTGATTGAATTAATCCTGCAAGCGGATGCGAAAGCTGTACATCTCGTACAACCTGACCTTGTCCCAGCAGCTCCGTTACCCATTCGCCTTCTTCACTATCAAGTTGTTCAGACGTCTCTTGGATACGAGTTGTCTCATCAAAAAAAACAACTCCACCTTCTGGAAGATAATCTAGCAAACTAGCGGGCTGTTTATAGAACAGAGACAAATACTTAAACATATTGTCTAATGTTTGTCCTTGTTTTAGCTGTTCAATTTCCCCTTGAATGTTTTCAATCAGCTTTTCCTTTATTGCTTTATCTTTTACTTTGGCTAAACTATCACTTAAACGCTTTTCAAGTTCCACTGTTCCATCTTTTAACTCATCCTCTGAGAAAATAAACTCTGTAGCAGGTCCAATACTAATTTTATTTAACTGCTTTTGAGAACGTTGATCTTCAAGCGTAAAAGTACGAATAGAATCAATTTCCGTATCAAAAAGCTCAATTCGAACAGGAAGTTCCTCTGTCAGTGGGTAAACATCAATAATTCCTCCACGTACGCTAAAATCTCCTGGAGCTGAAACCATTGACACTCGTTCATATCCCAACTGAATTAACTTTTGCAAATAGTGGTCAACATCAATATCATGACCATTTTGAAATATTAACTGAGTTTGTTCCCACCTAGCTTTAGGTGGAAGAATTTTTCTTACTCCTGATACAGTGGTTACAACAATACCAGATTGTTTATGGCTCCAATGGTTTAATGCTTCAATCCTTTGTGCTTTTAACTCTGGGCTAGCAATTCCTACTTCTGTTGCTACAAGATCATTAACTGGATAGAGAAACACATCTTTGTTCGGTAAAAGATGTACTAAATCTTCATACACCTTTTGAGCCTGAAATAAGTTATGAGTAACCACTAACAACGGATAACCTTCATTTTCATTCAGTAGCCCCATTAAAACTGAACGTGCTGAACCAGAAATTCCCGTTATTAATTGTTCTTTTAGACCTTCTTTTAAGCTATTAACAATTGTATTTATTTCACCATTTTCAACGAAACGTTGTATAATCCCTCTCAAGGAATTCCCTCCTCCCATGTTGCTATGTAAGTAAATAGAAAAACGCTTTGGTATATAACCAAAGCTTTTTATTGTATAAATGTTTCATACTGATGATAGTCTGGGTTTCGATCTAAAGCCTCCTGGCAATCTTCACAAATTGTTTTGACAATTAAATCGCCATTCGCTTGGTATTGAACTAGCTCTTGCCTTTCATCAGCTGTCAAATGATGAAAGCCTAGTTTTTCTGTGCTATATTCTTTCCCTTCTATCATACCGACTTTTGCATGACAATGTCTACAGAAATAATGAATAGACAGAATAAAGCCCTCCTAAATGTTTTATTGTTAGTATTAGCATTTAGAGAGAGCTTTATTCCTGTTAATTATATCGATTCATTACTTCTAAGAACGGTTTAGATAACCACTCTTCACTAGCTTTAACCGATTTCTCCATGGCTCCATTCATTTCAATCATCTCTTCAGATGTAAACCTTCCAAGTACATAGTCTACAACTTTCATGCCATTTTTAGGACGATCAATGCCAATGCGAACACGGTTGAATTCTTGTGTTTTTAAGTGCTGAATAATTGATTTAATTCCATTATGACCACCTGCACTGCCTTTTGTTCGCAAGCGTATTTTTCCACAAGGCAAATCCAAGTCATCATAAATAACAAGCAAATCTTCCACATCGATGTCATAATATTCCATCAGCGGACGAATGCTTTCTCCCGAGAGGTTCATATATGTTAATGGCTTTAATAAAAGAACTTTTTCTCCTCGCACCATTCCCATGCCATAAAGTCCATTAAATTTTGTACGATCCAACTTAATATCAAAGTAATCTGCAAGTTCGTCAATTGTCATAAAACCGATGTTATGACGTGTTTGATCATATTCTTTTCCAGGGTTACCCAATCCAACAATTAATTTCAACGAAATGCTCCTTTCTCTTTAAACACTCTACCCTTCTTATTATAATCAATTCATCATAAAAGGCGTAACCTTTTGGTTACGCCTTTGTATTATTCTTTGTCTTTTTGTTCTGTTGCTTCTACTTCTTGATTTTCTTCATCACCTTGTTGTTCTCCACTATCAGGTAATTCTTCTTGTTGTGGAGGTAGTACTGAAGCAACTGGCTCTTCAAGACTTTGTGTAATTTCAATTTTACCATCTACTTTTACATCTTGTAGGGTTAATACATCGTTAACCCCCAACTCAGTTACGTCTACATCAATTGATGATGGAATATCCTGCGGTAAACCTTGCACTGTTACTTCGTATAGGGACTGCTGTAACACGCCGCCTTCTTTTGTACCTTTAGCTTCCCCAACTAACGATAAAGTAACCGTAGACTCAATTTCTACAGACATATCAACAACTTGGAAATCCGCGTGTACAATTTCGTTTTTTAATGGATCAGTTTGAATTTCATGCAAGATAACTGAATGTTTGTTCTTGCCTACATGTAACGTTAATACGCCATTTCGACCTGCTTCGCGAATCGTTTTAATAAACTCAGCGCTATTTAAGTAAATTGACGTAGGTTCTACTTTATTACCATAAACAACTGCTGGAAAATTACCCTCTTCACGAATTTTTCTATTTACAGAGTTTTGAAAGCTCGTTCTTTCTTTTGCCTGAATTGAAATACTCATATTCTTCACCTTCCAGTATGTTTTCTATATTAAAATGTACCCTAATTAGAAAATGATTAAACTTCAAAATCAAATTAATTTGTATTAGTGCTATGATTACAATAAAAAAGAGTTTGGGACATAACAAAATGATTGCTTCTAAGAGACGAACAATAGCTGTTCCAATCTTTTTGGTTTGTCTGAACACGTTCGTTCCATTGCGCTACGGCCCCAACATTGTTTTCACAATCAACCAAAAAACCTGAACGATTAAAAGTGAGAAACTCTCAATCGTTCAGGTTTATCATTGGCTGAATTACTTATGTCCCAGCCTCTTTTCAACAAATTAATCGAATAGTGTGCTCACTGATTCCTCTTCATGAACACGAATGATTGCTTCAGCCATTAAAGGAGCAACTGAAAGCTCTGTTACTTTGTCAATTTTCTTTTCTTCTGTTAGTGCAATCGAGTTTGTAACTGCTAATTCTTTAATTTTAGAATTTTGGATGCGCTCAATTGCAGGTCCTGATAGGACTGGATGTGTACAACATGCATATACTTCTTTTGCACCTGACTCAATAAGTGCATTTGCTGCCAATGTAATGGTACCAGCTGTATCGATCATATCGTCAATTAAAATTGCCGTTTTGCCTTCTACTTGACCAACAATGTTCATTACTTCCGCAACGTTTGGACGTGGACGACGCTTATCAATAATAGCAATTGGTGCTTTTAAACGTTCTGCTAAACGACGTGCGCGTGTTACACCACCGTGGTCTGGAGACACGATGACAACGTCATCAAGGTTTTTACTCTTAAAGTATTCACCTAAGATTGGAACACCTACTAAATGATCAATTGGAATGTCAAAGAAACCTTGAATTTGTGGAGCATGCAGATCTAATGTGATGATACGAGTCGCACCAGCTTTTTCAATAAGGTTTGCTGTTAATTTAGCTGTGATTGGCTCACGAGCACGCGCTTTACGGTCTTGGCGAGCGTAACCGTAGTAGGGAATTACGATGTTAATTGTTTTAGCAGATGCACGTTTTAAAGCATCAATCATAATAAGTAACTCCATTAAATGTTCGTTAACAGGGGCACTTGTTGATTGAATAATAAATACATCGCAACCACGAATACTTTCTTCAATATTAATTTGAACTTCTCCGTCGCTAAAGCGATCTACAGAACACTTTCCTAATTCAACACCAATCACCTTAGCAATTTGTTCAGCTAAAGCCTTATTAGAATTTAACGTAAACAATTTCAAATTTTCATCAGCATATACATTTGGCATTTTGTTGTAAAACCTCCGTTAGGATTTTTTATTAATATCAAGCTTTTCAGCGTAGTTCTCTTTATTAACTTGTTTTGCACGAGCAATTGATAAAGCTTTACCCGGCACATCGTCTGTAACGGTAGATCCAGCGGCTACATAAGCGCCTTCTCCAATCGTTACTGGTGCAATTAAATTTGAATTGCAACCAACAAATGCACCATCTTGAATCTTAGTTAAGAATTTGTTTTTCCCATCGTAATTAACGGTAATTGATCCGCACCCCAAGTTTACATTCTGACCTACTTCTGCATCCCCAATATAACTTAAATGTGAAGCTTTACTTCCTTTACCAAATGATGCTTTCTTAATCTCGACAAAATTTCCTATTCTTACTTCATCATCAATCATAGATTGTGGACGAATATGCGCGAATGGTCCAATCGTTACGGATTGACCAATTTCACTATTATGAGCGACTGAATGGCGAATAGATGTATTATGTCCGATTTGGCAATCTTTGATTTCGCTGTTAGGTCCGATTTCACAGTTTTCACCGATGGATACAGCACCTTGAATTACTGTTCCTGGATAAATAACCGTATCGCGTCCAATGACTGTATCTGCTGAAATATATGTGTTAGATGGGTCAATGATTGTTACCCCATTTAACATATGTTTCTTATTAATACGTTTCTTCATTGTTTCTTCTGCTTGTGAAAGCGCAAAGCGATCATTTACACCTAATGTTTCAGCAAAGTCACTTGTTTGATAAGCTGAAATGATTTCCCCTTCATTTTTCAAAATCTCAATCACATCCGGCAAGTAATACTCACCTTGAACATTGTTATTTGATACTTTTGAAAGCGTCTCAAATAGCTTTTCATTATCAAAGCAATACGTACCTGTATTAATTTCTTTTACTGCTCTCTCTTGTTCAGTTGCATCCTTGTGCTCAACTATCTTTTCAACTGTGGCAGAGCTATTGCGAATAATTCGCCCATATCCAGTTGGATCTTGAGCATGAGCTGTTAAAATTGTTGCTTTTGCATTTGTCTCTTCGTGATGCTTGAGCAACGCTTCGATTGTTTCCGTTGTAATAAGTGGCGTATCACCACAAACAACAATTGTCGTACCCTTTTCATGTGCAAGTAAAGATTCTGCTTGCATGACTGCATGAGCTGTTCCTAATTGCTCTTCTTGCAAAGCAAATAAGCTTTTATCTCCAACATGTGATTTCACTTTTTCGGCACCATGGCCTACAACAGTAATTAATTTACTTAATGAAACATTTGACACTTGGTCGATTACATGTTGTACCATTGGTTTTCCACACACAGGGTGTAACACTTTATATAAAGATGACTTCATACGTGTACCCTGACCAGCTGCCAATATGACTGCATATCTTTTTGACATAACAGGCCTCCAATTTTACCTTTTTATCCATTAAGAATATTATATCAAAAATGACCTCATTTCAAGAAATCATTCGAAAGTCATTCATTTTATTTTAAAATTTTGTTAAATTTTTATAATGAAGAAAGTTTATGGATAGAAGAGACGGACAAAATAAAAAGCCTACTGTCAAGTAGGCTTTTAATCTATCATATGTTATGAAGCACCCGCTTCTTCAAATTCAATTTCTAGTTCACCTAATCGATGATACTCTGCTAAAACAGCATCTTGAATTTTTCCGCGAGTATTAGAATTAATTGGATGTGCAATATCGCGGAACTCACCATCAGGTGTACGTTTACTTGGCATTGCTACAAACAAGCCGTTATTACCATCAATCACTCGAATATCATGAACAACAAATTCACCATCTAATGTGATTGAAGCAATCGCTCTCATACGTCCTTCAGTGTTTACGCGGCGTAATCTAACGTCAGTTACTTCCATTTTGTTCACCACCTTTTCCTATGCGAAGCTTTACTACATAAATTCCACGGAATTTTTGTTTTTCCTGCTTCTACAGAAAAGTTTTTAGAAAATTTTCGCAAAAAAAGTGAACAATTGGAAATAATTTGGTTTTAGTTAGTTAATTTATCCTTTTACTAGCGCAACTACTTCAATTTCAACCAAAACATCTTTTGGTAACCTTGCTACTTCTACACATGAACGCGCAGGTTTATGATCACCAAAGTATTGTGCATATACTTCATTAAGGTCAGCAAAATTATCCATATCCTTAATAAATACAGTTGCTTTTACTACCGTATTCAGTGAAGCACCAGCTTCTTCTAAAACTGCTTTAAGGTTTTGAAATACTTGTTCAGTTTGTGTTTTAATATCCCCTTCAACTAGCGTTCCATCTGGACGTAAAGGAATTTGCCCTGAACTGTAAAATAAATTATTAACAACAATTCCCTGAGAATAAGGTCCAATAGCCTGTGGCGCTTGCTTTGTTTGAACTTGTAACATGATTACTTCCTCCCCCAACCTTAAATATATTTTAAATAGTTCCCTTCCTGTACGCTGATATGTTTCTCTTTTATGTTAACATCTTTCAGTTGTACAAGAGAGATGTATTCATCTACTAGACGCTCTTCAATGTCTTCTGATTCAACTAAAACTCCAATTCCCGCAACTGTTGCATCAAACTCTTCAAGCAAGCTAATCATCCCATTAACTGTTCCGCCTGCTTTCATAAAATCATCAATAATTAAAACGTTCGACCCTACAGCTAGGCTTCTCTTGGCTAACAGCATGGTTTGAATACGCTTTGAAGAACCGGATACGTAATTAATACTTACCGTTGAACCTTCAGTTACTTTACTATCTCTTCTTACTACCACAACCGGTACATCTAAGTATTGTGCTACTGCATAAGCAACTGGAATTCCTTTTGTTGCCACAGTCATAACTACATCGATTTTGCGATTAGCAAATAAAGATGCGTATAGACGACCAATCTTATTTACAACACGAGGGTCTCCTAAAATATCTGTGAGATATAAATATCCACCGGGTAATAGTCGCTCTGGTTTTTCAATCATCCCACATAACTCTTCAACAAGTTGACTTGCTTCTTCATTTGACATCTTTGGCATAAATTTCACGCCACCAGCTGCCCCTGGTAAAGTAACAAGCGTACCAATACCTTGTTGTTCAAAAGTTTGCTTTATAATCGCCATATCTTCACTTATAGATGATTTTGCAGAGTTATATTTATCTGCAAAATATGTCAGAGGAATAAGGCGCTGAGGGTTTTGAATGAAATAATTCGTCATATCAATTAAACGTCCACTACGTCGAAACTTCATAACTTCCTCCCTAAAATCCGAATATTTTATTACAAATATAACACTAATATACGTATTTATTCAAGCGTTATTCGTTCTCCAATAAGCCGGACAGCGTATACCTTATCACAGAAACCTCGTAAGCCGTTATAAATACGGTGCATACGAGAATCATGCTGTACAAGTCCAAAAACCGTTGGTCCGCTACCGCTCATGAGAACTGCATCTGCTCCAAATCGCTTCATTTGTTCTTTAATTAATAAAACTTCCGGATGCATCTTTAACGTTACTTCTTCTAATACATTCCCTACACATTTACACATTTCCCTATAATTTCCTGCTTCAATTGCTTCAATCATCCCTTCTACATTAGGATGACTCACATTTTGCACCTTTAAATTGCGATATACATCTGCTGTTGATACACCTATTTCTGGATTTGCTAAAATCACCCAGCAGTTTGGAGGTGCTTCAATATGTTCAATTACTTCTCCTCTTCCTGTTGCAAGGGCTGTGCCACCATACACACAAAACGATACGTCAGACCCAATTTCTGCTCCAAGCTCTGCAAGCATATCTAGAGACAAACCTAAGTCCCACAATTGGTTCAGCCCTCTAAGGGTAGCTGCTGCATCACTGCTTCCTCCTGCTAAACCAGCCGCTACAGGGATTTGCTTATCAATTAAGATATTGACACCCTTGTCCACTTTGCAACGCTTTTTAAGCAGCTGTGCAGCTTGATATGCTAAATTCCGCTGATCATCAGGAACAAAACGATTATGTGAATAAATAACGATTCGACCATCTTCACGCTCCGAAAGCTCAATACGGTCTGCTAAATCAATTGTTGTCATGACCATCTTAACTTCATGATAACCATCCGTACGCTTATGTAATACATCAAGGGACAAGTTTATTTTAGCTGGTGCCTTAACCATTAACTTCATAAATCTTTCACCTACTTCATCTAATCAATTGTAAAGTTATTTTATCACAAAATGGGAAGGTTTATATATCTTTACATAAACAGTGTATAAAAGTATAAAAACCACTAAAAAGCCGAAGTGATTTCCACTTCGGATCCTCATTCCTTTATTCTAAAAAAGCAAGTAGAACATGTTTACTACCTAAGACTTAGCCAGCTATTCTTTCGCTATCTCTACGGCACGCTTTACCATGTTACCTGCATCCTTGGAATGAATAGCACCCCATCCATGGCTTTTTACAACATCATAAAAATCAAGTTCTTTAGCCAATTCCTCTTTACATTTCATTGACATAACGCCTCGACGTCTGCTCATTTAGTAAAGCCTCCTTTAAAACACCTCAAACCGTACTTATAGTATAAATCACCAAAGAGAGAGTATGTTTTGAAAAAAAGCCCAATAAAAAAAGCAGTAAACCAAAAACGTCCACTGCTCACCGCTACGTACTATATTACTTTTGGTTTAAAAAAACTTTAGCTCAACCGTTTCAGTTAACACGTCGGCATAGCTATAAGAAACTCGCTCTAAAGAGTTTTCTTCTTGATCTAGCTCCACAATAAAAACAGAAGGATACGTTTCAGTTAAGACTCCTGAACGCTCTACCGTTTTTCTTCGTCCACCGTTTGCTTTTAAAGTCAATCGTTGACCTAGGTGCAAATCCAGCGCTTGCTTAATATCAGATAAAGTTTTCGCCATATTGGTCCACCTCACTATACGTAGTGTAACACAAAAAGATAAAAAAGTCAAAAACATAAAATTATAACAATGTATGTCTAATG
Organism: Priestia sp. KCTC 13724; assembly: GCF_056820425.1. Taxonomy (NCBI): domain Bacteria; kingdom Bacillati; phylum Bacillota; class Bacilli; order Caryophanales; family Bacillaceae; genus Priestia; species Priestia sp. KCTC 13724. The sequence continues at coordinate 39,619 of NZ_JBXDLD010000084.1, forward strand.
ATGTCAACAAATAATTTTCTACATAAATCTACATTTCCTTTATATTTTGTGCAAACAAACTTACAATATGTATAAGTTTTACATTTATTTAAAATAATTCTTATAAAAGAAATGTATAGCACATAAATTCACCTATGATATAGATATAGATAAAAAAACTGCTATACAAAAGGTTAAAATCCTCTTTTGCATAACAGACTTATACTCATTATTCCGCTTCATAAGGCATACCTGTTCGTAAAAGTCCTCTGGTTTCTATTCCACCTAACCCCTTTGCACCTGTTAATGTATTACGCAATACATCCCACACGTTAATACGATCATTAAAAGGCGTAAAACTTAACTTTGCTACAACATATACAGGATCTAGAGCATGAATGTTCACTCTGGATGGTGAACTTGCAAAATTTGCACCTGCTTGTATTAGCTGTTCGAAGTGAGATTGACAAGCGCCGGCAAAAATCACAAGCTGATCTAGATTTGCAATTTTACGTCTTGCCTCGTATACCGTTTTTACATAGTATTTAGAGTGGCGATAGGCTAATAAATCTTTTTTATTACCTTTTGACTTTGAATAGGCATCATGTCCAGTTAATACTAAAATATCAGGCCTCACTTCTTCTAATAAGGCGCTTATTTTATTTGGCATTTCCGATTCTGTACAATGTACACCATATACAGGAACGCCTATCTTTTCATACACTGCTAAACATTTCTGTAAATAGTTAGGGTCTCCATCTACATGTAGCACCTTGCCTGGCATCTGAAAAAGGCGGTGTGAATGATTATACCCATTTGTCATACCATATTCGGCTTTTTCTCGAATGAGGTCGTAATCTTGACGTAACAGCTTTAGAGACCTCTCTAACAGTTGCTTTTCTTGTTCTTTTCGTCGCTGTTGCTCTTGAACATCTACAACTTCTAAATCGGTTAAAGGAGCATCAGCAATAAGGCGGATATCTTCTCCAATTAATGTTGCATATTGTTCCTCTCCTTCATTAACCGAGATTACGCGAAATAACAAATCGCGATCATAAGAAGGACGTGTTACAATATCACCAATTTTGATATTCATAAACTTCACTCCGTCTTTACTACTTAAAAGCTAAATATTCAACTCTCTTCATAGCCTATGAACACGAAGCAAAAAGGTGATTATTCTATGCGAACGATTTTCCTAGCTCATCGCTTAACTTACCAAACTCTTCAATTGATAATGTTTCTCCTCTTCTTTTTGGATCAACTGAAGCTTCTGAAAGAGCTTGTTCAATCGCAGCTTTATTTGCTTTTCCATTAGGTAAATTATTCACTAGATTATTTAAGATGGTTTTACGTCTTTGACCAAAACTTGCTCTGACAACTTTGAAGAAGAATGCTTCATTTTCAACCTTTACGGCTGGTTCATTACGTCGAATTAAGCGAATAACAGCTGAATCAACATTTGGTTGAGGGTTAAATACCGTTTTGGGGACGACCATAACTGTTTCAGCTTCCGTATAGTATTGAATAGCAATAGAAAGAGAACCATAATCTTTTGTCCCTGGCTTTGCTGCGATACGGTCAGCTACTTCTTTTTGTAGCATAACAACAATTCCTCGAACAGGAATCTGCTCCTCTAGCAACTTCATTAGAATTGGAGTTGTAACATAATAAGGTAAGTTTGCTACTACCATTAAGTCTTCAATACCTTCAAACTCTTGTGCTAAGGTCTCTTTCAAGTTGGCTTTAAGTACGTCTTGGTGAATGACTTTAGCGTGCGGATAAGGTGAAAGCGTGTCAGCTAAAATGGGTAACAGGCGTTGGTCGATTTCAAAAGCCAATACTTTTTTTGCGCGCTTTGCCAATTGCTCAGTTAGAGCCCCAATCCCAGGACCAATCTCAATAGCTCCTGTCTCATCTGTCAACTCAGCATGGTCAACAATACGATTTAAAATATTAGTATCAATTAAAAAGTTTTGTCCTAAGCTCTTTTTAAACGTAAATCCGTATTTCTTTAAAATTTCTTTCGTACGAGTTGGGGTTGCAATATCTTTTGTCACGATTTTTGTTCCTCCTGATTAATTTTCTGAACAGCTTTGATAAACTCATCTTTTGGAATTTGAAACATTTTTAGTCTTTTGTGTAGCTGTTTTCCGTTTGCATAACCAATTTTCAAAGATTTACCTATTCTCTCACGCCTACTTTTTGCTTCACTATCACCTATTAAGCGAGCAACAATTAAATCCTCTTGTGTAATTTGTTCATCGATTCCTTGCCATTCTTGTTTCACGTCTTGTAAAGCTTGTCTAATATCTTCAACAGACGCATGCTCAACGCCTATACCTTTTCCATTTTTACCTTTTGCTTGTTCTTTTGACAAAAATGCATGCTTACATCCCGGAACTTTTTCTGAAACAATATTACGAATACGCTGACCCGGATAATCAGGATCTGTAAAGATAATAACGCCTCTCGTTTGTTGTGCTAGCTTTATCTTTTCAATGGTTTCATCGTTTACGGCTGAACCGTTCGTCTCAATTGTATCAGCTTGTACTGCTCGACGAATTGTAACAGTGTCATCCCTACCTTCAACCACAATTATTTCTTTAATCTTCATTATGAACCTCCTCAAAAATGAAGTCTTTCTCTCTTCATTTTGCTTCTAACCTATCAGTATGAAATCAACTGAAAAAAGGCAGAGGATTGCAAGACCCTCTGCAAGTGTTATTCCATTTAATACTTTTTATTTTAACATTGTTTTAAACCAATAGATATGTTAAACATTTAGTCATTAATTCGGAATAATTTTAGCGCATTTTCAGTAGTATGCTTTGCTAATTCATCGTAGCTAATACCTTTTAATTCCGCAATCTGTTCTGCTACGTATGAGACATATGCTGGTTCATTTCTCTTTCCTCGATAAGGGTGAGGTGTCAAATATGGACAATCTGTTTCTATTAATAATTTATCAAGTGGAATTTCAGCTGCTACCTCTTTTGGCTTCTTCGCATTCTTAAACGTGACAGGTCCACCAAATGAGATGTACATATTCATATCCATACACTGTTTAGCAACTTCAATGCTCCCAGTAAAGCAGTGCATGATACCACCAACTTCTTCCACTGACTCTTCCTTTAAAATGGTTATGACGTCTTCTGTTGCATCACGATTATGAATAATGATTGGAAGATTTACTTTTCTCGCTAAACGAATTTGTCTACGAAATACTTCTTTTTGTATATCTTTAGGTGACTTGTCCCAATGATAATCTAATCCCATCTCTCCAATAGCCACCACTTTAGGATGTGCTGCTAGTTCTTCAATCCAAGTTAAATGTTCATCTTTCATATCAATAGCATCTACGGGATGCCAACCAACGCTAGCATACATAAAATCATACTTTCCAATAAGTTCCATCGCTCGATTAATGGTTGGTTCATCAAACCCAACCACGACCATCTTTTCTACATTGCGCTCTTTTGCTCTTTCAATAACATCCTCTAAATCATCATTAAATTGGTCTGCATTTAAATGTACATGTGTATCAAATAACATATTAGTGCTCCTTTCATTTACGAAATAAAAGAGGGCTTTCCCGTGTTCCACGTGAAACGCCCCCTTATCTTATTATTTTACTTTAGTTCCGTTGCTTAAAGATTGGTCAACCTCTGCAAGTGATAAGCCATTAGCATCCTCACCCGCTAAAATCATTCCTTGTGAAAGTTCTCCACGTAATTTTACTGGCTTTAAATTCACAATACAGATGACTTTACGGCCAATGAGTTCCTCTGGCTTATAAAATTTAGCAATGCCTGATACAACTTGACGTTTTTCATAGCCTAAGTCTAGCTGGATTTTCAATAGCTTATCTGCTTTCTTTACAGGCTCAGCATGAATAATTTCTGCTACGCGTAAATCAACCTTTAAGAAGTCATCTAAACTAATTTCTTCACTTTGTTCTGGCTGAACCTCTTCTTTTTTCTCTTCCTGTGCTGGCAATGAACTTAACATTTTTTCTTTAATAAATGTAATTTCTTCATCACGATCTAGACGTGGGAACATTGGTTCACCTTTTTCTACTTTCGTACCTTCACGAAGCATGTTAAACGTTTCAATACTTTCCCAACTCTTTAACACATCTTCTTTCACACCAATCTGTGAAAAGATTTTTTCTGGTGTTCTCGTTAAGAATGGTTGTAGGAGAACAGCTGTATGACGGATAGCTTCTGCTAAGTGTACCATTACTGAAGCTAATTCATTACGCTTCTCTTCATCCTTAGCCAGGGTCCAAGGCTTTGTTTCATCAATGTATTTATTTGTACGACTTACATACTGCCAAACCGCTGATAATGCCACTGAGAACTCCATATTTTCCATGGATTCTTCGTATTTTTTCACCATATCTTTTTGAGCTTGCACAAGCTGAGCATCAAACCCTGTTACATTCCCCTCATACATAGGAATGACACCATCAAAGTACTTATTAATCATTGCTACTGTACGGTTAACTAAATTACCAAGATCGTTTGCTAAATCAAAATTAATACGCTCTACAAATGCTTCAGGTGTGAACACTCCGTCCGAACCGAAAGGGACTTCTCTTAATAAATAATAGCGTAAAGCATCTAAGCCGTAGCGATCAATTAATGTTACTGGATCAACGACGTTCCCTTTTGACTTAGACATTTTACCATCTTTCATTAATAACCATCCGTGTGCAAAGACTTTCTTTGGAAGAGGTAAATCTAGTGCCATTAAAATAATTGGCCAATAAATTGTATGGAAACGAACAATTTCCTTTCCTACAAGATGAACGTTAGCAGGCCAGTACTTTTTGTATAATTCGTCATTTTCAGTGCCGTATCCTAATGCTGTAATATAGTTTGATAATGCATCAACCCATACATAAATAACGTGCTTAGGATTCCCTGGAACTTTAATACCCCAATCAAAGGTTGTGCGTGAAACAGCCAAGTCTTCTAATCCTGGCTTAATGAAATTATTAATCATCTCATTTTTACGAGATTCCGGTTGAATAAAGGTTGGATTTTCTTCATAAAAAGCTAATAAACGATCTGCATATTTACCCATTTTAAAGAAATAAGATTCTTCTCTTACTAATTCCACAGGGTGCCCACTGTCTGGACTTTTTCCTCCCACTACTTTTCCATCTTCAATAATTGGATCTACTAATTGAAGTTCCGTATAGTAAGTTTCGTCAGGAACTGAATACCAGCCTTCGTATTCATCTAGATAAATATCACCTTGCTCCAGTAAACGATTGAAGATTTTATCAACAACCTCTTTGTGTCTAGATTCTGTGGTGCGAATAAAGTCATCATAGGAGATGTCCATTTTCCCCCATAAGTCTTTAATCCCTGCTACAATATTATCTACATACTGCTGAGGAGTCACATTTTCTTCTTCTGCTTTGCGCTGAATTTTTTGCCCATGCTCATCCGTACCCGTTAAATAACGAACATCGAATCCTCTTAATCGCTTATAACGAGCCATTGCATCCCCTGCAACTGTTGTATACGCATGTCCTATATGTAATTTACCACTTGGATAATAAATTGGCGTGGTAATGTAAAACGTATTATTTCCCATCTGTATAACCTCCAAAATCCGTTTAAACACTTCCCAAATACAGTATTTTGTATTTCGAACAAAAATAAAATCAACTATTTATTCTATCTTCTATAATACTATTTTCTAGGACGTTTTGAAAACCATCTAGCTAAAGACATTAGAAATTTAAATAAATGCTGTTTACTTCTACCATTTTTGCCTCTTTTATAGATAAAATACCACTAGTGTTGCATAAATGTTGACGCAATTTTCAGTTTAATGTTTTTTCCTGTTTAGAGCCAAAAAAGTAAATACCTTATTAAAGGTGGCTCTATCCATTTGGGAATTATTTACAATTAGACTTGTGCGACGACGACAATTTATTTTTAAGGAACGGTTTTTCCTTTAATCTT
>NZ_JBXDLD010000085.1:0-6245 GCF_056820425.1 Priestia sp. KCTC 13724
ATGTAAACCAAGAAAATATTCAAGTTGTTGTTGAGAGTAATAACGGTGTCCAGAAGGTGCAGTATATTGTGGATTTAATTTATTTGTCTTATCCCAATTTCTCAAAGTCTGAACTGTTACTCCGATTTCTTTTGCGAATTGACCAATACTGTATTTTTTCATACATTTCATTCTCCTTTGAATTAGTGGATAATTCTATTATATTATGAAATGTATGAAAAATCAATAGTTTTTTATAGATATTTATAGATTTATTCTAACTGTTTATGACCTTCCCCCTTAAAGTCTATATCCCTCAAAGTTTATAAAGCTTGCTGTAGTGCGTACGCTCTTCAATTCGCTTACGGTTTGGTTCAAAGCCAATCCCCGGTGTGGTTGGTACGGTAATCACTCCATTTTCAACTGTAATCGCAGGGTCTGTGATATCGCTTAAAAAATAGCGAGAAGACGCTGACGTGTCCCCAGGAAGCGTAAAGTTATCGAGCGTCGTAATGGCAACGTTATGAGCACGCCCTACACCAGCTTCCAGCATCCCTCCACACCAGACAGGTATGCCGTGCTCTTTACAAAGATCATGAATCTGCTTCGATTCATAGAGTCCACCCACGCGGCCAATTTTAATATTAATAATTTTACAGCTTCCTAACGCAATAGCATGCCTTGCATCATCAAGCGTATAAATGCTTTCATCTAAGCAAAGCGGCGTTTGAAGCTCGCGCTGCAGCTTCGCATGGTCAATGATATCGTCATAAGCGAGCGGCTGCTCAATCATCGTGAGGTTAAATTCATCAAACGCTTTTAAGTGATCAATGTCACCTAGCGTATACGCTGAGTTCGCATCTGCCATCAAGGAAATATCCGGGAAGCGCGTGCGAACTGCTTTTAAAATATCGAGATCCCAGCCTGGCTTTACCTTTAGCTTAATTCGCTTATATCCTTCTTCACAGTTTTTTTCCACCGCTTTTAATAGCTCATACTCTGAATCTTTAATCCCTAAACTAACCCCAACATCAATGGTTTCTTTCGTCCCGCCAAGTGCTTTCCAAAGCGGCTCGTTGTTGCTTCTTGCGTATAAGTCCCACATTGCCCCTTCAAGCGCTGCTTTCGCCATGGAGTTGCCCCGAATCGGTTCAAACAACTTCTGAAGTTCGCTCGGGTGGGACACAGGATGTTGAAGTAAAAGCGGAATTAAATAATCCTCCATGATGTGCCAATTTGTTTTGAGCGTTTCTTCTTTATAGTAAGGCTCTGGTGAAGCAACAGACTCTGCCCACCCCGATAAGCCGTTTTTTCCTAGGATTTCTACTAGGATAAATTCTTTATTCGTTTCGGTGAAGATGCTCGTTGTGAATGGTTCTAAAAGCTCCATTTTCACGTGGCGCAAAATAATGTGCTGAATCTCCATCTCGTTTCCCCCTACCTTATTTTTTTGTCACTACGTAGTAATGAATATCTCCGTTTGTTTTCACAAAGTCCGTGACTTCATAGCCACAGTCTAGAGCTTTGCTCAATGCTTCCCTTGTTTTTAAGCGCCACTGTAGCGCCAGGTCTTGATTTTTTGCCTTTACCTCTTGATAGCGAGCGGGCACCGCTACGAATAACACGTCATGCATTAATGTAGAGTTCATAGGTGCAGGAGTTGGTAACTCTTGATTATTTAGCACATAGTTTAATAGAATATTGTCTTCCTTAACGCTCCATTCCGCATATTCCTTTTCTTCTCGTTTCTGCACGCGGTCGCTTTGAATCCACCAATGCACCACAAAGCGGTCCGACGGTATTCCTGCATTTAGAATGTCGTTTAGTTCACCGTAGTAATTTTCTTTATAGGCTGCTCCAATTCCGCCGAGCTTTCGCAAATTCAAGTTAGCATTTGCTGTTTCAAGCGGATCATATGTCCATGCAAGCAGCTCATAACCTAGCTTCTTTGCTTCTTGTCGCTGCACCCACTTCAGCTTTTGCCCAATACCATAGCTACGATATTCTTTTAAAATGCCCAAGCTGTGAGAGCATAGATAGGATTGCTTGCCGTCAAAGCCTGGAAATGAATACTGAAACCCAATGAGCTTGTCTTCAAGAAAAGCTCCTAACACCAGCCCTCCGTTTCGAATCGTTGCAACCATCATTTCAACTGGAACCGGATCTTCTCCCTTCCAGATTGTTCGCTCTAAATTCCCTACTTTTCGCAGTTCGTCTGGATGCTCCACCCGCCGAATGACGAGCTCGTCCATATGTAAATTCGTCATATTATCTCCTCGCTTATTCCATGTATGTATCTTGATGTGTATATAAGCTCTCAAGCTTTTGCTGACGCTGTTGAACGCCAGCGGGATTTTTTTCTTGATATGCGGTGAGCACTAAGTCTAAAAGCGTAATGACCGGAGCGATTGAGTTGCAACCTGACTGGACGTTTGTATCTGTTAAAAGCGTAATGTCAGCTAGCTCACCAACCGGCGATAAAATACGATCGGTAACGGCAATTACCGTTACTCCAACTTTCTTAGCGTAAGCCGCAAGCTTTGTCGCTTCCTTTGCATAGCGGGGAAACGACAGGACAACAATGACTGACTCGGGTGTTAAGTCGCAAAGACTTTCTTGAATATCTCCCGGCTGATTGACTAACCGCACGCGTTCCCGAAGCGTCGAAAGCATCATTGAAAACCAGTGTGCTGCTCCGTATGAAGTTCGGTATCCGGCAACCAGTACTTGATCTGCGTGAATCAGTCTGTCTACCACTTCCCAAATTCTCTGAGTGTTCTCCTCATTTTCCAAGCGGCAGATGATGTTCAGTTCGCTTTCTAACACGCGCTTAAGAACGTCTTGATTCTCTTCTTTTTTAACTGTTTTTTCGTGTCCCATTACGCGCTGCTGAATCGCATCGTGCATTTGTGAAAAGCTTTGAAAGCCAAGAGAGGATGAAAGGCGAATAACTGTCGTTTCGCTGACTCCCGAGGCGCGACCAATTTCTGCTGCCGTTTGAAACGACGCTTCTTGAAGGGAATCCAGTAAATACTGAGCAACCTTCTTTTGCCCTGATGATAAATGAGGAAACGCTTCTTTTACTACCTGTTCAAATCGCTGCGCACTCATTCTCCCTGCACCTCTGCTTTTGAGGCCAAAAGAGCAAGAGTTAGATAAATGTTTGTTCCGGTTAGCAGCGCTTCTTTATTAAACATCATGTCAGGATGATGAAGGCCATGCTTTAATCCACACCCAAGACCGATCATTGTCGAAGCAACGCCCGTTTCTTTCGTGTACACGTGAAAGTCTTCAGCACCTTTCGTTTCGCAGACAGATACTAATCCATCGTCACCTAGTACAGACTGAATGGCCTGTGTCGCAATTTGAATGGTATGAACGTTTGGAACCGCAGCGTATGTACGTCCTTCAAAATGATAATCGATTGCTACTTCATGTATTGAAGTCAGGTGAGAGAGGATGTGCTCCACTCGCGATTTCAATTCATCCATCGCTTCATTTGTATTGGCTCGCAAATCCAAAGCAAACACAGCTTCATCAGGAATTACATTTGTGCTATCTCCTCCAGCTTGCAGCTTCGTCATTTTGACTGAATAATCATTCGTTTTTGTTAAGCGTAAACCTCTTAGCATCTGTACAAGGTCCGCTGCGATTTCAATCGCATTTTTACCAAATTCGGGTCGTGACGCATGAGCTTGTACACCGTGAACGATGCCATGAACTGCACAGGCTGAGCCGTGTAAAATAACGGGAGATGCTTTCTTATCTTCTACTTCCCACTCAGGTCTTACGTGCATGCCATACAGCTCTGTCACGTTTTGCAAGCACCCTGATTCAATCATTTGCTTCGCTCCCGCCCCGGTTTCTTCTGATGGTTGAAACAAAAAGCGAATCGTTTTTTGAGGCTTGATATTTATTTTCTTAAGCGCAAGAGCCGTGTACAAAAGCATGGTGCTATGAGCATCGTGCCCGCACGAGTGATTGGCTTTTAGCTCTCCGTCCATCCACTGCACGACCGCATCTAAATCAGCTCGGAACGCTACCACTTCGGAAGAAGCACCTTGAAGCTCAGCAGTTAATCCGTAATGTTCTGAGAATGTGCGAACGCTGTATCCAGCATCCTCTAGCTTCTTTTGAATATAAGCTGACGTTTCTTTTTCCTCACTGCTTGATTCTGGATATGTATGCAGATGTTCATAAGTTTTATAAATGTCATTTTTCATCTTTTTTACGTATGACTGGTTCATTCCATCCTCCTTCGCACTCAAAACTTCATATTTATTCATCAATGAAGTTTTCCCTTCACTTGATTCTTATAATATCATAACTTTCTGACAATAAACAATAGCTTTAGAGCACTATGAAATATTGGAATATGAACTAAAATACTATGCAAATATATAACCTCTTCAAAAATAATGAAATAAATGTTAGAATAGTAAAAATTAACTAAGGAGAGTAATCGATGAAACAAACACTTCCCTATCACTCTGTTCCTTATACCCACATTCATCGTGGTTCAAAAAAGGTATGTATGATGTTTTCAGGTCTGGGCTATCATTATGAGAAGCCTCTATTCTACTATTCTACGATGCTAATGCTTGAAGAAGGTATTGACGTGGTACACGTTCACTACAGCTACAACCGCGACTTTTTACAGCAGTCGCTTCAAACCGTTGCTCATATGATGATAAAAGACATTGATCCTATTTTGACTCATATTTTAGAAGCATATTCATATGAAGAAATCATCTTTTTAGGAAAGTCGCTGGGTACCGTGCCAATCCTTTACAACTTCATGAAACAAGACCGCTTTGCAGACACAACAATGCTCCTCTTGACTCCTCTGCTAAACTTTCCTGAGTTATTTACAAGTGTTCAAGAAAGCAAGCACCGGGGACTTCTTGTGATTGGAGACCAAGACGTTCACTACGACAAACAAAAGTTTCAGCAGCTTCACGAGACAAATTTTCAGGTGGACGTTATAAAAGATGCGGATCACTCATTAGACGTTCATCCGATAAATGCGCACGCATCTCTCACAGCTCTCATGAACGTCATGAATAATATGAAGAAGTCTCTACATATAGTGAAACAGCATTGACTGAACAGGAGGTTATAGACCATGTCAAAAGGAAAAATCGCTTTTTTATTCGTTCTTTTCTTATTAGCGATTGGAGGCTTCATCACAATGTTTTTTTCAAACAGCTCTGACCAAGTTACTAGCGGCAAAGGACCCGCTCTAAAAAGCGAAACAATTAAAAACGTCACGCATTCTCTAACGGCAAGAGAGGATATGCTGCTTAATACTAATCAAGCGTTTGCCTTTGAATATGACTCTGGTAGCAAGAAGAAAGAAGTCGACGTTTGGGTTGAAAAGTATGAAAAGGGGCTATTTGTAGAAAAGCTAAATGAGTTATCTACAGAAGTGGACAAAGAAGGACTGATTACTTTCACTTCTAGCGATATTTATCCGGAAGATGAAGACGGAGAAGAAGTCATTACTATGTTTAACTTAAAGGTTGGAAATCAAACGAGCAGCGTTGGGTTAAGCTTCACAGAAAAAAGGAACATTGAAGAAAAAGAGAACTTAGCTGGCACGTGGGAAGGCTTTTATCAAGACGTACAAAAAATTGATGGAGACATGCCACTAGGCTACATGGCTTATTCTTCTGAAGATTCCATATCAAGCATTCAGCTAAACTATTTAAAAAATCCAAAAGCTCACGAAAAAGAGCTAAAAGAATACGACAGCATCTACGTGTTAAAATGCCGTTTTCACTAAAAACAAAAGCAGGTGGTAGACATGTTGAAGTTCATTGACGACATTGCTGGTTCTCTGTATGACATCATGAAGTTTCTCGTACGAAGCTTATGCTATTTCTTGACTGGAGTACTCATTGTTGCTATTCCCCTTTATGCGATTGTTTTTGTGTTTCAAGCGTTTGGTAAGTAAAAATATCCATAAGGAAAAATTAGAATACGAAAGAGGTTCAATAATCATTGAAAAAACCGACACCAACTAACCACAACAAGAAAAAAGACTTCATAGATACAGACTTATTTTTATTTATCATCATTTTCATTGCGGGTCTTATCTCTATTTTCATTTTACATTAACCGTATACTTCTTTCCTACAAACGCTCAAAGCATTTTGAGCGTTTGTTTATTATAGTCAAATACCAGATTTACCGTACTATATAAGTTGAATTTATCTTTTACAATCGAATGCACAATCGATCAATAACTTTTCTAGGTGAGTCAT
>NZ_JBXDLD010000086.1:0-3441 GCF_056820425.1 Priestia sp. KCTC 13724
TTTGATTGATACATTTATCGTACCGGAGGTGCCTGATGTTTTATATGCGTTGTTTGATTACGGGCTTACGATGTAAATACTGTTCAATCGGAAATTGCTAACTTTCATAAAAAAAGGGAGGAACCGATAATGATTGATGAAATACTTCGGAAGATAATAAGGGAAGAATTATCCAGTTTTTCCAATGAGATTAAGGCCATTACAAAAAAAGATAAGGAAAGATACTACGGGAGAACTGTTTTAACTATAAAAGAAGCGGCAAATCACTTTCGAACAAGCCCAAATACTATTTATAGTTTAATTAAAGAAGATGGCATGCCTCATTTTAAAATTCATAGCAGACATTATATTGTCCTTGAAGAGGCCGAAGCATATTTATGGAGAGAAACTGCGAAATCTTATTCAGACGAAGGAAATATATATTGGCAACGAATTTTACAAAGACTTGATTGGGAAGAAAAAGAGAGAAATGCTGCATACGAGAAGGCACTAAAAAGGCTAGAAGAAAGTACTTATTAATGTTTATGGTTCCGTTTTATAAGATAAACAAACAGCAAATGTTTAAAAAGAGCACATTACTTTACTAGAGGAATGTGCTCCTTTAACTATTTCCCATTCTTCTTAATTCATATTCTGAAGAGCAAGTTGTTCTTTTTCTTCAATAGGTGAATAAAGATTTACGTTAAATTTGTTAAGTTTTTCTATTGTCTCTTCGCTGACAGGGGTAAGACATGCAATGCAAAGAAACTCTTTCGGTCTACTAAATGCTACATAGCCTAATCTACATTTATCTTGCTGGTCGAGAAGCCTATTTTCGTTATCATCCTCTAGCCACATTAAAAGTTCCTTTTCATTTTTTGCTACAACTAGTACGGCATCGGCCTGCAGACCTTTGGATTTATGGATTGTAAGAAAAGAGTCGTGGTATTCATTTGATTCTTTAGCCGTTTCCTCATCATTGGTAGTCATTCTATTTGAGAGTTCGTCTACGAATCTTTTTGTTCGTTCTTTTATATTGAACTTAACTTCCTCGCCTGTCTCTTCCCTCTTACGATTAAATGTAGTCTCTACGAAATCTACAAAATCCTCCAAATCAAAGTCTATATTGTAATTTATCTCATATAACAATAATAGACATTTCTTTCTAAGTTCAATTTCATCTAAATCTAATACTGTGGGTAATTGATCTTTTTTTATGTTATAAAATGCTGATAAGAACTCATAAATGCAAGTGAACAACGGTAAATTTTCTTTTGATTTTTGGTTGAAATCAACCTTTCTATAACTTTTGTAAACTTTGTTTTCATGTGCTAAAAAAAATCTTGTTCTAGGTATCTCTTTACAATAATTGTGGTTTACACATAAATTGTTAAAATCAGATATAATTGACTTTAATTTATTTGATTGAATGAACATAACTGGATTCTTTGAAGTAATTTCTTTATTTGACCATTCTTGTTGTATACTACAATGAAAATGGTTGATAAAATTCACAATCGTTTCACTAGATCTGTAATTACAATTCAACTTACTAATTGAATAAACTTTCTTAGTTTGTAGGGCATCGATTGGGTGCACAGGACCTTTCTTAACTTCTGTAGAGCCCTTCCTTTTTCTGGGCTTGTTCCTAAAATTCATTATGCGTTGTTCTGGATCACCAACCAGTATTACTTCAGAATTTTTCCCTTTTCTTAATGTATCAAAAATTTCAAACTGAGTACTTGTTGAATCCTGAAACTCGTCTACAAATAGATATCTTATGCGGTTGCAAAAACGTTTTTTTGCTTCCTCATTCCCCAATATTTTTTTCGAAAGAGTAACTATATAATCGTAGGTAAGAACTCCTTTCTCAGAAAGTCTACTAACTATCATATTTTTTTCAACAAACTTATTCTTCGACGATTTGTTAACCTTAAATTCATAATCTGTAATAATCAATTCATTTGGTACTAGTCCTAAAACCTTCCCATAGGGCTTTATTAGGAACTTGATAAGGAAACTATGTATTGTTCCTACAAAAATATTAGGTTGAACTGATACTTTTTTTTGCAACCTTTCTAAAATCTCATTTGTGGCAGAATTCGTATAGGTTATAACAGCCAAATACTTATCATTAGGTAATTTGTTTGCCTTTTGAATTATTTGCTCTATTAACTCTGTGGTTTTACCTGATCCAGCAGCAGCAATAATCAACGAATTATTTAGTTTTCTCTTCATTTTCTCCCCCCATTATAAATTTGAAGATAGAAACTATATAATCAGGAATTTTGAAGCCTGTACTATCTTTTAACAATTCCTCATGTAAAGCAAATGCAAAATCAGATTTATCATTTTCAATATTTTCGAAGTAAGTGTTGATATCAATCTGATTCTCCCAGTTTGATTCTACTTCTTTATACTTAATTGGGTGGAGTTGTTTAAATACCCTTAATAACAACTCTCTTCCCTTGCCCTTCAGGTTGTACTTAATTAGTTCCTTCTCAAAGGTATCATCGTTGATTTCGACAGCAATTACGTCCTTATTAGCCTTATAGTGCTCTTTAAGTTTTTCGGCTCTTTTTTCAGTTTTCTTTCCTGCATCTCTATCTGTTAGTACACCACACTTAATAAAATATCCATTTTTTATTATTTCCATAAAATGTCTAAAGGAAACTCCATTAACGTTGATTACATTGGTACCAATACTCTCTAATGTTTTTTTAGCATGTAATTCAAAAAACAGTGGAACTAATATTTGTTCGGATATGCCCTCAACAAGTATAAGTCTTCTTGCATAAAACATTGATGAATTAGTTGCATCTAAATATTTTTTCAAATATTTTATATGGTCTTGTCCTTCTTTTTTATTTGAAAAGCCGTCAAGGATATAATGATATTTTATTTGTTCCTTATCCCTATAAAGGATAACAAGGTTATTTAGATCAATAGAGGTAGTTATGTTAGTTGAATGAGAAGTTATAATAATCTGAGTATCCTTCTTTTCTTCCTCTTTTTCTTCGTCTTTTTCAACCTCTTTGCTCTCAAGATTGATAACTTTACTTAGATTTTTCGCCAGATGTGTTTGTAAATGTGGATGTAAATGTGCTTCAGGTTCTTCAATACCAATTACTCTAAATGCCAGTTTAGTTTTTTCATCCGTTTGAGAGGCTAAATGTGAGAGAACTAGAGAAATAAATAATAAATTATTTTTACCTAATCCATTTCTTTCAATTGAAACAGGATTCTCACCGTACACAATACTCAATTTCTTTAATATTTCATTTACCTCTGGAGAAGAAAAGTTAAAGTCAATACTGTTTAACTCTGTTGGATTAGATAGAGAAACTCTATCTAAATATGTAGTTAGTTCTCTTTTAATTGTATCTAATTTTTCACTAGTGTCGCATTAAAATAATTCAGCGCTTTATAAAAATCTAAATTTTCAGTAATTTTATCTTTGCA
>NZ_JBXDLD010000087.1:0-10883 GCF_056820425.1 Priestia sp. KCTC 13724
AAATTTAAACCATCGTGATCAAAAGTTGAAAAACGAAATGATTTTAGTTAGCTATGAATAATTCAGGTTATATACTGCAAAGCACTTAAACTAAAGAGAATGACAAAGCTCGTAATGCTAAAGATGATATCGATACAGATACATAAAGATAGTGAATAATAAAACGTGAAGATTTTTGAGTGAGACAGTAAGAATTTGATTTGTTTGAGAATCGAAAGCTCATGATGGTTGTACCATCATGGAATATCGTTTTAATACTTGGATAGTAAAAAAAGTACGATAATTAGGCGAGATGACATTTTAAACATACGCTGTATTTATTACAGGGAACAAACCAAAATCTTACGAAATTAAAGAGCCTCGTGGGTTTATAGATAGAATTAGTAATGAATTACGTTATAAAATTAAAAGAAAGCACTTGATTGTCTATCTAGGCAATGAAGTGCTTTCTTTATGAAGATTTACAAATTAAAATATATATAATCACTTAGGTTCAAATCAACATTTTGCGGACAACCACCGTTTCCAACATAACCAAACAAGCGTACCATAGCGTCAAAACCGTCAAAACCGCGCCCGTATCGTGGGCACAATCCCTACATAAAACGTATACGAGTAGCACCATGCCAAGGTTCATGCCTGAACGAGCCCCAGCCGGTCCAGCGCTTGCCCAGCAGCCGGTAAGGGAAACCTTGCAGAACGTGAAGCAGCAAGCGATGCAGATGATTACGCCTATTTACAACCCAAAAGTCAAGCGATACCAAGACCCAGAGACAGGGAGATTTGTGGGGAACCCGAATGTGGAGCGTGTGGAGAAACCCGTTGGAGTGGAGAAGAAGGGTAAAGAGGTTGAGCTGGTTTGGAATGTTGAGAATGTTCAGGATGTTTCTAAGGGTACGGGTAAGAGAGAGGCTGAAGTTCCAACTGCTTTTAGACAAACTGATTTTGCTAGTTCTTATGAAGCAAGGTATAATCAGACACCATCACCCATTAATTCGAAGGTTGAATTTGAAGGAATCAGAGGAGAATCTTTAAGTACGCTTAAACCACCACCAGACCCTAAATTGAAACGTATATTAGATGAAGCTGGCATTAAAGGTATTCAATATAAAAACGGAGTTCCTGATTTTTCACCAGTATCAAAGGCTCAAATTGAAATTGACTATATGCTTAGAGGAAAAGGAAATTATGGTACAAAGGCTAGGACATACAATTTTGCTCAAGCAGACCAAAAGTTAGCAGATAAGCTAAATGACTCAGTTGAACTAGCTCGCCAATTTGGAATGGAACCTGGTGGGATTACCGCGAAAGACATAGACAAATATCGAACAAAAAATCAATTAACATGGCATGAAGTAAATGATGTGAAAATAATGCAACTTGTACCGACAGAGATAAATAAAAGATTTGGGCATCTTGGTGGAGTAGGTGAGATAAACGCAGGGGCGTTTGAGCCAGGAGGATTTGCTAAAAAATAAAAAGGAGAAGTAAGATGAAAATAAATGATGCGGTTTTTGGTGAGCTTGAATATGATTTTGTGTGGTCTAAGGATACTAGCATTAAATTTTTGGGAAATGAAGTCGAGATAGCACTAATAGTAAAAGGTGATGAGGATGGTAAGTTTGATGAAGAACAATATGTAGCATATACTTCACTCATGCAAAATTGGGAACAATTACAACAAAGCTTTTTGCAATCAATATTAGACTATTACAAACAAGAGCGTCAGGAACTAGGTTATGATATTGAAGTAAATGAAAACTATCCATTAGTTGAAACAACTAATGAAATATTAGAAATGATAAGTTTAGATGGGATTGTTGTTCCCTATGCAGGTATTTTTGACGGTCGGGATATTGGAATTACATTTAATTGTACATGGGATACAGAAAATGGGCTAGGGATTCGTTTGCTAAATGAAAAAGTAACTGAAGTAGGTTATCAAGACGTTGCAATTTAAAATAGGCTGTTAAAAAGTACATACTTCATGATGGTTGTACCATCATAGACTGTTATGTGCAATGATAGAATAGAAAACGAGGTACGAGCTTAGGCGAGATGACATTTTACTGGGCGATGATGATAAACACATGGAATGTATATTAAACTAACGAACTCGTACAAACTCGTAAGTTTTAACGTAGTAGTTGTCACGACATATAAAAGGTGTCATACTGTTACAATAAAACTTACAAAATTAATGCTACTTAAAGCACTTGATTGTCGACTAAAGGCAATGAGTGCTTTTTTGTGTTTTAACGTGAAAGTTTAAAAGAGGATTATAATTTTATAAGTGTATTAATTGTTAAATTTTATAGATTGTAATGACTATGTACAGTATACGACGATAGTAGAAGAAAAAATAAAGGGTTGTGTTATGTTTTGAAGTCATCGTAAAGTACGTTTTAACGGATGCATGTTACAAACAAGTTATCCGCAAAAAACGGGTAAACGTTACAGGGACTTTAATTGCTGTAACGAGAGGGAGTTTGATATGGAGGAGAAAGTTGTTGGTTATGTACAGTTTCAACAGAAGGACAAGTACGTGAAGGGTACAGCTTGGCGTATCAAGTAGAAGAAATTCAGCGGTACTGTAACGAGAATGAATTACAACTGCTTCACATATACGAAGATAAAGGAATTAGCGGAGCGACAGTAGATGAAAATGGATTAACAGTTGAACGTGAAGGTCTACAAGAGCTATTGTCGGATATGTCATATCATCAAGTGAGCAAAGTTATTGTACTAAATACATCTCGGTTATGGCGCTCTGATATGGCAAAAGTGTTAATACAACGAGAGCTAAAGAAATATGAGGTAGATGTGAAAGCAATTGAACAACCAAATTATAGTATATACACGCATGACCCAAATGACTTTTTAGTAAATGGTATGTTAGATCAATATCAACGTCTTGAAATTGCATTAAAACTAAGTCGAGGCAGAAAGAGTTTATGATTTGGGTAGAACAAAATGTTCCTCAGCACATTAAGCCGTACGTGCGAAGCGAGTATTTAGGTGTGGAATATAACTTGCTGAAAAAAGGCAAGCTTGGCTACAAGAAAATGTCAGAGTTAGGGTACCGTGAATTCGTTTCAGAAACAAAAGAAGGTGAGTAAGATGGAAAATAAGCTCGGGGAATTAATTATGCTGGTGGGTCTTCCTGGAAGTGGGAAATCCACATTAGCTGAAGAACTAAGGGCCACTAAAAAATATATTCACTTATCTTCTGATAACATCAGACAAGAGCTGACGGGCAATGTGAATAATCAAGACGAAAATAGAAGGATATTTGAAGTGATGAAGGAGCGAGCCATGGAGCTCTTAAAAAGCGGTCAGCATGTGATATATGATGCGACAAACGTTCATCGCAAACGGAGAAAGCATTTGATTACTCAAGTGTTCAAAGCAAGTAAAAAAAAAGCGTACTATTTAAATGAACATATTGACGGAGTGAAATCACGCAATCAACAACGTTCGAGAGTGGTGAAAGAGGAATCTATTAACAGGATGTATAAAAGTATTCATATTCCTGTTGAAAACGAAGGTTGGGACGAAGTGGTCTATGTTTCAGCTAAGGAGCGTCAACTTATTGAACATAAAGAAGCTTGTGAAAAGCTTTTTATCCAGCACTTGCCCCATGATGAGTTATTTTCAGAACTAGCGCGCTATATACCAGACTTTAACGCGGTTATTGACTTACCGCAAGACTCAAAGTATCACAGTTTCTCTGTTAGTCGACATACGTATTATGCTTATCAGTATATACAAGAGCACTATTCAGGCCCTAACAAGCTGGTTCTTTTGTGGGCAGCCCTGTTTCATGATCTCGGAAAAGGGACGTGTAAGTCGTTTGTGAACTACAAAGGGGAAGAAACAAAATATGCGAGCTTTATCGGTCATGACTATGTTTCTTCCCAGCTAGCAGCCTATTGGCTAACAGTGCTTGGGTATGAAGACGAGCTCGTTAAGCATGTGTCTGCACTCACTCAGTTTCATATGTATCCGATGGATATAGGCGATAAGAAGCTAAAGGAATTGAATGAGCTCCTTGGAGCGGAGCTTTTTCATCAGCTCATGATTTTGCATGAGGCAGATATACAGGCTAAATAGAAATAAGCAGCGAGGCAGAAGCCAGCTGCTTATTTCTATTAACCTTTAATCCTATCAAACGGTGTTTCTTTACCATTTATAAAGACTTTAAGCGTATGATTAGGCGAATCTAAGCTAAGTTTATAGATAAACGGCTTTTTTGTTTTGCTTTCTGATTCTGACTCATCCAGCTCAATGGTAATTACGTCATCTTTCTGTTTAAGGTCTGCTGATACTCGTTTAGATGTTTGATAAACAAGATACGTTTGATTGTCGCCGTCTTGAATGAGCTGAAGATCATATGCAGCCTTTGCTTCTTTTTCAATAGACTTTGGAGCGCCTTTCACTTCACTTATGCTTACTGTAGAGCTGTTGCAAGCTGAGAGTATAATGGCAGTAAGCAACCCGAGCATCATGTTTTTTCTCAACAACGCACCTTCTTTTTATCTTTATTTTCCAATTATTATAAGGGAAGGGTGAGTAGTTGTAAATATTTTCTTTTTATAGACGAACTTCATAGCGCTCTTTGCGCTTTAAACTTGGAAAAGCAATGCCAACTAAAATAAGAATAACGCCCATCCATTGAATAGAAGCAACCGATTCATGTAACACAAAAGTGGACATAAACACAGCGGTTGGCAGTTCTGAAGCACTTAAAATAGCACCAAGATTTCCGCCGACTTTTGGCATGCCGGTATTAAACAGAATCGGAGGAAGCAATGACCCGAATAACCCCATTAATAGCCCATACATCCATAAATGTGTAGATACGAGTTCTTCCACCATAAACGTCGGTGGCATAACAATAAAGATAAGAAGCGCAGCACCGGTTGTCATGATGGCACTTTTGCGGATTGGGTGAATCGAAATAGACGTGCGTCCGCTAAAAAAGATAAAAAATGAAAACGATACGGCAGCAAGCAGACCAAAGAGTATTCCTAGACCTGAAAAAGCAATCGTACTTTCAGCAACGCCGGATGCTAAGAGTGAGCCTATCATAATAATAGCCGCTGCCACTAGCTGCTTAGAAGTAGGTGCTTTCTTGTCAAACACGTATTGTAAAATCATGCTGATCCATGTGAACTGTAGTAAAAGAATAATGGCAAACGACGCGTTGATGTAGCTAAGCGCGTAGTTATAAAAAATCCCTGTTAGTCCCATTGGCGTCCCGCTGAGCAGTAAAACAGCCCAATTTTTTTTCCGAAGAGGACTTTTGGGCACAAAGCTAGCCAGTATCCAAAGCAGAAGTGCACCTAGTAGATACTGACTTCCTGTTAAAGCATTCACACCAAACCCCGCAGCGTATCCAAGCTTCACAAAAGTTGAGACAACACCATACGAGCACCCACCTAAAAAGACAAGGAGAGCATAAAACCATAAATTCATAAAAATCCTCCTTTAAACAATACAAAAGCCACCCATCTTCGAGGAGATGGGTGGCGAAAAATAGCAGTAAAAAATCCACCTGCTGCAGGAATTGCAGCTTTTAAGGTATGTAACTAGCTTTATTATAAAATGATATCATGCAGCTATCAATAGAAATTCGATTAAGAGGTTTATATAAATATATCTCTTGCATTCCACAAAAAAACCATAGTATAGTATAATTTAAATCGTGATCGTTACTATTTAAATTAATGAGGAGGTATTTGATATGAAAAAAATACCGGTAACAGTACTAAGTGGTTATTTAGGATCGGGGAAAACCACGTTATTAAATCACGTGCCCCAGAATCGTGATGGCCTTCGCGTAGCGGTGATAGTAAATGATATGAGTGAAGTAAATATAGCGCAGAGTTGGTGAAGGAAGGTGGAGATTTATCGAGGACAGAGGAAAAGCTCGTTGAAATGTCAAACGGCTGCATTTGCTGCACGCTTCGAGAAGATCTGTTAGTTGAGGTTGAAAAGCTTGCTCAAAGAGGAAACATTGACTACATATTAATTGAATCAACAGGAATTAGTGAGCCGGTTCCAGTTGCTCAAACATTTTCGTATATAGATGAAGAGCTAGGCATTGATTTAACACAATTTTGTACATTAAACACGATGGTAACGGTTGTAGATGCCAATCGCTTTTGGCATGACTTTCAATCTGGAGATTCATTGTTAGACCGTAAAGAAGCGCTCGGTGAAGAGGATGCGCGTGAGATTGCAGATTTATTAATTGATCAAAATGTCACAAGCGGGTCCATCTGTTAGTATTGAACCCGTTTCATATTGGGTAGCGTCGCTTCCAGCCCTTGAACAAGAGCAGATCCAGCCTGCATCCGTTGACTTACGCCTGGGATTTAGCTACTTAAAGGTGAAACAGCATCAAGTTGGACTTATGTCTTTAAATGAAGAAATACAGTATGAGCATTTTGAAAATAGATAGGCTTTAAATTGTTTTTTTATGTTAAAATTAACAATAACAGAAAATCCCAAAAAAAGAGGGTGACACGATGAAGGATAAAAAGAAACAAAAAATAATAATGAGCTTAATCATTGCCATTGTTGCGCTATTAGTTACATCATTCATCTTGTTTTTTAAAGGGTATTATGGGGCATCGCTAGGAGTCGGCGGCGTGTTTTTTGTGTTAGCAACAGCTTTGGGTCAGTGGTCTTCAACTAAAAACGAAGACTATGTGTATAGAAAATCAGGAGGTCCATACTTGTGATAAGGCTGTCGATGCTTATTAGATTAACTAGCGTCATAGATCTACTAGTCAAAGCCAAAAAAACAAACCAATCAAGAGGTTTGTTTTTTTATTTGAGCTCCTTAAGAACAACTTATCCTTTTTTCTTTAGCAAAAACATGATAGGGTATTAAATACTTAGAACTTTTTTAGAGAATGGTTTATTCATTTGATTAGTAACTACTCAAATATAACCTCTTTCTCATGAGGTGAATTTCTGTATCCACTTCAATACTTATATTAGAAATCCTTGATTTTCAGGCTTTGACAGAGGTTTAAATCGTAGGCACATTCATCATTTAAAAAAAATTACTAAATGTGTTGACATTTATACCTATAGGGGTATATTATATGAGTAACGAAACACAGCACTTCAAAAAAGGAGGAACGCTGATGGAATATACGACTCAAATTCAAAATCGTGTTAAGCGTATAGAAGGTCAGCTTCGCGGCGTTTTACGCATGATGGAAGAAGGAAAAGACTGCAAGGAAGTTATAACGCAGCTTTCTGCAGCACGATCAGCAATCGATCGCACAATGGGTCTTGTGGTGAGCACAAACTTAGTAGAATGTGCGCTGGAAGCAGAAAGAAACGGCGAATCTGTGGATGAAATGATTCAAGAAGCCGTTGGATTATTAGTAAAAAGCCGCTAATTTTTTTAATATAAAATATACCCCTATAGGTAAATGAAGGAATGGAAATTGAACGTAACAAAACAATTAGACGCAAAAGGTTTAGCATGTCCAATGCCAATTGTACGAACAAAGAAAGCAATGAACGAATTACAAACGGGTGAAGTACTAGAAGTTATTGCGACTGATAAAGGAGCAAAAAGTGACTTAACAGCATGGGCGAAGTCAATGGGACACACAATCGTTAAAGCAGAAGAAACAGATGACGTACTATCATTTTGGATTCAAAAAGGATAATTTTTTTAGCTAACATTATACCTATACGTGTATAAGTAAAAATAAGGAGGGATTTAACATGGAAAAGAAAAGAACAACAATTGTATTATTCAGCGGTGATTACGATAAAGCCATGGCTGCTTATATTATTGCAAACGGAGCAGCAGCTTACGATCATGAAGTAACCATCTTCCATACGTTCTGGGGATTAAACGCTCTTCGTAAGGAAGCAATGGTGCCAACTAAAAAAGGGTTTATGGAAAAAATGTTTGGTAAAATGATGCCTCGCGGCGCAGATAAAATGGGCCTTTCAAAAATGAATTTTGCAGGAATGGGACCTAAAATGATTAAAAGCGTCATGAAAAAGCACAATGCGGTGCCATTACCAGATTTAATTGAAATGGCAAAAGAGCAAGATGTAAAGCTTGTAGCATGCACAATGACGATGGATTTATTAGGATTACAAAAAGAAGAGTTAATAGATGGAATCGATTATGCTGGTGTAGCTGCTTATTTAGCAGACGCTGAAGAAGGTAACGTAAACTTATTCATTTAATGAGGAGGACTATTCATGAAAGAGATTCTAGCAAAAGATGTTGAAAAGAAATTAAATCAGTTAACGGTACTGGATGTGCGTGAAGTAGCTGAGGTAGCGGAAGGCAAAATTCCTAACGCTCTTCACATTCCGTTAGGGTTAATCGAATTTCGTATGAATGAGCTGGATAAAAACGTTGAGTACACGGTTGTGTGTCGCTCAGGTGGGCGCAGCTCTCAGGCAGTTCGCTTTTTAGAAAATCAAGGATTTAAGGTTCAGAACATGACGGGCGGTATGCTGGCATGGGAAGGGCCAACAGAATAAAAAAAAATTTGCAAGTTAATATACCCTAGGAGGTAATAAGGATGAAAGCCAACGTAATTTTAGATGCAAAGGGCCTAGCGTGCCCAATGCCGATTGTAAAAACAAAAAAAGCAATGAATGATGTAGAAGCAGGACAGGTGCTAGAAGTGCAGGCAACGGATAAAGGTTCAAAAGCGGACTTGCAGGCGTGGGCAGAGCGTACAGGTCACCAGTATTTAGGCGTCATTGAAGAAGGCGACGTGTTAAAGCACTTCTTGCGCAAATCATCTAATGAAGAAGGAATTGAAAAGAAACATCCATACCTTGTTAGCAACGATGAACTAGAAGCAAAATTAGCAGCTAACGAATCGATTCTTGTAGTAGATGTGCGAGAAGAAGCAGAATATGGATTCCGCCATATTCCGAATGCAGTTAATATTCCACTAGGAGACCTAGAGGCGCGTATGAATGAGCTTGATAAAGGTAAAGAGGTATTTGTTGTTTGCCGTACAGGAAGCAGAAGTGATTTAGCAGCTCAAAAGCTGAGTGAAAGCGGATTTACAAGCGTAAAAAATGTTGTACCTGGTATGAGTGAATGGTCAGGAGAAACGAAATCATTAGCATAAATTTTTTTATCAAAATAAATACCCTAGGAGGTAATTTAGGTGACAGTAAATCAAATGAGTGCTGCTGAGGTAGCAAAAAAAGCAATTAACAAAGAGGCTTTATTTATCTTAGATGTTCGTAACGAAGATGCATTCCAAGATTGGAAAATTGAAAGTGAAAACTTTACGTATTTAAATATTCCGTACTTTGACTTATTGGATGGTGTAGAAGGTATTCTAAATCAACTGCCACAAGATAAAGAGATATTAGTTGTCTGTGCAAAAGAAGGCTCATCGATTATGGTAGCAGAAATGCTTTCAGATGAAGGAAAAGACGTATTTTATTTAGCTGGTGGTATGCGCGCTTGGAGTGAGCATTTAGAGCCAGTGAAGTTAGGCGAATTAAAAGACGGCGGAGAGCTATATCAGTTTGTTCGTATCGGTAAAGGTTGTTTATCATACATGGTTGTGTCAAACGGTGAAGCAGCAATTATTGATTCAACACGCATGACGGATACGTATTTACAGTTTGCCGATGAGATAGGAGTGAAAATTACTCACGTATTTGATACGCACCTACACGCAGATCACATTTCAGGTGGACGCATGATTGCGGACAAAACAGGAGCTGCTTATTGGTTGCCGCCAAAAGACGCAACAGAAGTAACTTTTGCATATGAAGCGCTTGAAGACGGTAACGACGTGACAATCGGAAATACAACGATTCACATTCACGCGCTTTATTCACCAGGTCACACGATTGGATCTACATCTTTCATCGTTGATAATCGCTACTTATTATCAGGAGATATTTTATTTATTGATTCAATTGGTCGTCCTGACTTAGCTGGTATGGCTGAAGATTGGGTAGCTGATCTTCGTGAAAGTCTATACACTCGCTATCGTAACCTATCAGATCAATTAATCGTTCTGCCGGCTCATTTTATGATTATGGATGAGCTAAATGAAGATGGAAGCATAGCAAAACCGCTTCATGAGCTATATGCAAACAATCACGGCTTAAACATTGAGGATGAAGAAGAATTCCGTAAGTTAGTAACGGAGAACCTACCTCCTCAGCCCAATGCATATCAAGAAATTCGTCAAACAAATATGGGGAAAATGACGCCAGATGAAGATAAGCAGCGTGAAATGGAAATTGGACCAAACCGCTGTGCAGTTCGATAAAGAGGAGGAGAAATAATGGGAACTTTTGTAGATGCGACAGGATTAGCATGTCCAATGCCAATCGTAAAAACAAAAAAAGCAATGAATGAGCTAAATTCAGGTGAAATTCTAGAAATTCATACAACAGATAAAGGAGCAAAAAGTGACTTAGCTGCTTGGGCAAAATCAATGGGTCATGTGCTTGTTAAACACGAGGAAGAAGGATCTGTCTTCAAATTTTGGATTCAAAAAGCGTAACAAATAGAGGGGAACCACGCACGGTTCCCTTTTCTAATGAAAGGAGTCTATCACATGGATCTCTGGTTTGTAACGGTTATCTTTTTAATTGGGTTTATTGGTTCGTACTTATCTGGAATGCTTGGAATTGGTGGTTCAATTATTAAGTATCCAATGCTTTTATATATTCCTCCGATACTTGGTCTTACAGCTTTTTCAGCACATGAAGTCTCAGGAATTAGCGCTGTCCAAGTGTTCTTTGCGACAATTGGGGGCGTATGGGCGTATCGAAAAGGAGCATTCCTGTTAGAAGGATTTTCGGGGACTTGAACAAAAAAGAGCCCTCTTGGTATGATACGG
>NZ_JBXDLD010000088.1:0-29094 GCF_056820425.1 Priestia sp. KCTC 13724
AAATTTAAACCATCGTGATCAAAAGTTGAAAAACGAAATGATTTTAGTTAGCTATGAATAATTCAGGTTCCATATTGCCCCCTCAGTTCTCTGCATAATTATTGCGTTTCGTACATTTTCTATCCTATATGTTAGTTAACTGTTTAATTAGCTATTATCTTATAAATCGGCAAAGCACTTGATTATTTTAACACAAAAAACACCCATTTTTTTGGTAATGAGCGTTTTTTTATCATTTTTATATTTTACTCTTTCAAGGAGACTCTTTCTTTACTTCCCATCCATGCTTGCACCCATTTCACTAATTGCTGATCTTGATTTCTTCCTGCAATAACGGATAAACCAACAGGGAGTTGATTACCATAACCAGCTGGAATCGTAAGCTGTGGTAACCCGGCTAAACCAGCTAAGCACGTCATCTGCAGCGTATACAACCTTCGATTTTGAAGTTCTGGACCAACGGCATTCTTCAGAGGGGCTACTCCAGGAGCTGTTGGTATCACTAAGATTGTTTGACCATCTAAAAGATGAGTAAGCTCTTTAGTAATCGTGTCACGAATTTGTTTAGCATCTGACATATCTTCTTCTTTTAATGTGCTGGCCCATTCAAAACGTTCGGCTACATCAGGACCAAATGTCGGGTTATATCGTTTAATCCATTCTCCGTGAGCACGCCAAATTTCAATTCCCTGCAGCGTGCGAAATGCTTCCATACATTCACTTAGCTTGTAAGAAAGCTGTAAATTCTTGTAGCTAACAGCGTGATCTTCTAATAGAACTTCTACTTTCTTACAAGCTTCCTCATCCGTTAGTTCAAACAAATTGTTTACTCCAACGACGTTCTCAAAAGAAGGTGCTGTAGCTTGAGACGCAAACAACACGGATGCAACATCAAGCATCGTGTTTATATCTTTTGCCATAAACCCTACCGTATCAAAACTGGGTGCTAACGGTATTAATCCTTTAACCGATAAGCTACCGTGCGTCGGTCTAAATCCATAAACCCCGCAATAGCTAGCTGGAATTCGTATCGATCCCCCTGTGTCCGTTCCAATTGCAAAATCGACGAGCCCAGCAGCTACCGCCACCGCTGAGCCGCTTGATGAACCTCCTGGAATTCGGTTGTGATTAATTGGATGAAGTGGCGTTCCATAATGAAAGTTTTCACCATTTAATCCATACATTAGCTCATCTGTATGCGTTACGCCCGTTAGCTTAGCACCTGAAGCTAACAAACTTTTAACAGCTTCAGCATGATCACTCGCTTGTTCATGGGTATGTAGCCAGTAAGGGTTTCCCGCACTAGCCGTATGTCCTTTTACATCAAATACATCTTTTAAAGCAAATGTTTTTCCACTTAACACTCCGTGATTCGTTGGCTCTGCGATTATTTCTTTATTAAGAAATGCATTCCATTTATCGTTCATCCTCACCGCTCCCTTTTCACTTATGTCTCTTTTAAGAGTAATAACTAGAAGGATGATTGGTCAACGAATGTGTAATAACTTCTGACAAATGTTAAAACACTGTAAGGATAACGATTAAAAATTGCTCTTTCTGTTTTAAACAAGGTAAAGTAATAGTAGCTTTTGATTTTATACGCAAAGGAATAGAATACTATGTCACAACACACCATTTTGTATGCGTTTATCGTTCTTGCCATTATTTTAACAAGAGGCATTCCGTTAGCAGGCCGGCAAGTGCACGGCCTTAACCAAGGTCTCACACACATAGGGCGCTATTTTTCTAATTTAAATACGCTTTTGCACGAGGATGGTCATGCCCTTATGGGGCTGATTTTCGGAAAAGGTGTAAAGCGAATCGAGCTATACACAAACACAGAAGGAGTAGCCATTACGTCGACCTATGCTGGTGCTCGCGGCTGGCTTCCTCGCGTTATTATTGCACTAGCCGGTTATCCTTTTAGTTCGGCCATGACGTATTTATTCTTTTATCTGCTTATACAACATCGCTACGACTTACTGTTTTATGGATTAGGGGGCATTTTATTATTCAATCTTCTTTTCTTAGTAAGAAATCGCTACGGAGTACTTTGGCTTGCGTCCATCCTTGTTATTTTAGGAGGGATTTACTACCTAAATTCCCCCGCTCTCGTTATGTATAGTATGATGTTTGTTGGAGCCATTTTGTTGGTTGAGTCTGTTTTATCAGCAGCTGTTATTTTTGTATTAAGCGTCAAGCAACCTTATCATGCCGGTGATGCAACCAGCTTAAAAGAGCTTACGATGATTTCAAGTCGCATTTGGGGACTTTTGTTTTTCGCTCAAGCTTTATACATCGCTTATTTAAGTATTACACTACTACACTAGAAAGGCTGGGGCATAAGTAATTCAGCTCATGATAAACCTGAACAATTGAGAGTTCCTCACTTTTAATGGTTCAGGTTTTTTGCTGATTGCGAAAACGATTTCATAAACGGAGTAGAATGGAGCGTAGGACACTCGACTCCTGCGGGAAAGAGAGGAAAAACTGAGATCCCACAGCGAGGAAGCTCAGGTTCCTCTCCGCGGAAAGAGAGTGGCCGTAGCGCAATGAAACGTGTTCTGACAACGTAAAGAAGTGAAAAAAGGGATTGTTCGTCGTTTTGAAAATTTGTTTTGTTATGTCGCACCCTCTTTTAACATTGATAAAAAGAAAAAAAAGCACCTTCCTCTTTTCTTTTTAGACTTTCTGTCAACTTCCCCTGTCGAACGCTTATCAAAAACCGATGTTAAAAATCTAGTTATTTTGACATAACCCCAAGAGAAAAATGTCGAAAATAGTGGGTTCATATAGAGAATTAGAGATAGATACTTCCTCCTATTTTGTCTATATCTGGTATAATAATAGTTATTAAAAACTATTATAGTTTAGAGTTTTTTATGAAGGGACGTGATTACTTACACAAATACCTTAGTCGACTCTACTCCTAGAAATGGAGTGAACGTGATTTGTAAACATTCGCACCCCATACTCCTCACTTTATACACTTACGTTCATTCTCGCACTATTTTTACGCAACATATCACCTAGATATCGAAAAAAGCAAGCGCTATCTTTTTTTGAATTACTTGTAATTCAAAACGTATAAACGGCCAAAAAATAAAAGGGGGATGGTCCGTTGGCAAAGAAAAAAAACAAAGGTAAGTGTCTTAGTTTTAGCGGTAATTTTAGTAGTGGGAACTCTCTTCTTCAGCGTAAATAAAACAGAAGCTGCAGGCGGTACAACTCATTTCATCGTCATCAACAAAGCAAACAATCAATTAGCTTATTACAAGAACAACAAGCTCGTTCGTACGTTTTCAGTTGCAACTGGACGAACGAATTCACTTACACCAGAAGGTAAGTTCCGCATTGTTAATAAGATTGTAAATCGTCCTTATTATACGGGCAAAATACCGGGAGGAGATCCACGAAATCCATTAGGAAATCGCTGGTTGGGAATTAACGCTCGTGGTACAAATGGTACAACGTATGCTATTCACGGTAACAACAATCCTAGTTCCATCGGAAAGTACATAAGCAGCGGATGCGTTCGTATGTACGATAACGAAGTGGAATGGTTATTCAGTCAAGTAACAGTGGGAACTCCAGTCGTCATTACGAATTCATCAAAATCATTTGACGCAATTGCGGCAGCTAATGGATACAAAGTATCTGGCAGCAGTCAGCCTTCCCAGCCGGCTGTTAGCGGTGTTAAAAAAGGAAGCCGTGGCAATGAAGTGCGCACACTTCAGCAAAAGCTCACTTCTCTTGGTTATGATACAAAAGGCGTGGATGGAATCTTTGGAAACAATACAGACACGGCTTTAAGAAGATTCCAAAAAGATCGCGGCTTATCTGTTAACGGCGTGGTTGACTCAGCTACCCAAAAAGCGCTAAACGGAGCAAAACCAGGCGTCAAACCACCAGCAACAAGCACTGGTTTAAAGAAAGGAAGCCGTGGTAACGAAGTGCGTGCTCTTCAACAAAAGCTTACCTCTCTTGGCTTTAGCACAAAAGGAATTGACGGCGTATTTGGAAATAATACGGATGCTGCTTTGCGTCAGTTTCAAAAAGCTCGCGGACTATCTGTCACTGGAGTCGTTGATGCTGCTACACAAAAAGCGTTAAACGGAACAACAGCTAGCAAGCCTTCTTCACCCAGCAAAGGCCCTAGTTTAACGTCAGGGCCAATTTTGAAGCTTGGTAGCAAAGGAGATGCAGTTAAAGCACTTCAACAAAAGCTTACTTCTCTTGGCTTTAACACTCAAGGTGTGGATGGTATGTTTGGTTCTAATACCAGCGCTGCTGTTCGAAAGTTTCAAAGCGCAAACGGCTTAGCTGCTGATGGAATTGTTGGTCCAAACACGTATAAAGCTCTTTCTTCTAAATAATACGATTAATCAAAGCAGAGTCTTTAAAAGCTCTGCTTTTTCGTGTTCTCTATGTATAAACCTTTACTGTAACTAGCATAATACAAGTGAATATGGAGGTTTACAAGTGCTACTCATTCCACATAACGAAGGTGTTGTTTATCGCCTGCAAAGTCTTGACATACTCTTTTTTCAATTGTGACAAAAGACACCTAGATTCACGAAACAAGTCGAAACTGTTTATGGTTAAGTCTTTTTTTCTAAAGCTTTATTTTCACAATTTCTTCAAATGTCTGCACCGAACGCTGGCGAACTTTCAAAAAGGAGAAGAACAATGGAGAATTTACGAAAAAGCTTAGGCTTTAACACGATGCTTGTCATTATCTCTCTGAGCATCCCGCTTATTTTAACGCAAATTTATGTGTCTCCCTTAACCGGTTGGACACTGCTTATCTTTAGTCCATTTGGAACGATTATTGGTGCGGTTAATCTATTCAAGCACCATATCTATACAAGCCAATAACAACCTCCCTGAAAAAGAAGGTTGTTATTTTTATACTAGCAAACGCTTATGAATCCAAATGGCTGCTTGAACCCCTTCTCCCATAGCTACTGCTGCTTGTTCTGAATGAGCAACTAAATCTCCAGCCGCCCAAACGTTTTCTACGTTCGTTTCTTTCGTTCGATGATTCGTTAATACATGGTTATTCTCTGTCGTATAAACACCTAGCTGTTCTGCTAAATGACTTTGCACTTTGTTGCCACCTAATGCTAAAAAACAATGATTGGCATGAATTATTTCACCACTTTGCAATTTTATTCCTTTAAACTGACTTTTCTCTTCAACCAACACTTTTTCAATTTGTTCGTTTTTATACGTTAACTCTTGCTCCTGAAGTTTTCGCTTTGTCTTAGTAGGCAAGACCTTCATTTCTTCATCAACATAAACAACATCCTTTGTCCAATGAGTTAATGTACAGGCAAGGTTGGCTCCCGCTTCTCCTCTACCAATTACAATTACTCGACTGTCTTTTACTTCATAGCCATCGCAGTCTGGACAAATATAAACGCTAATGCCAAGACAACCAATCAGCTCTGGAAAGCTTGGCAAGTGATCTTTAATACCCGTGGCTAACAAAACTGTTTTACATTGATAGCATTCACCAGATTTTGTGTTTAAAATGATACCTTGGTCTTGCTTAGCTGCTGATATCACGTAGTCTGCTACAAACTGCACGTCATAACGCATAGCTTGCTTCTTCCCACTCAACCTTAATTCTTCTCCACTTACACCTTCTGGCCATCCTAATAAATTATGATATCTGTTACATAAATTTGAACGACCGTCATTGGAATCAATCACTAAGGTTTGATGACAATACCTGCCAAGCTGAATCGCTGCTTGGAGACCAGCAATTCCGCCTCCAATAATAATGCAATCATAATAGTTCTCCAATGCTATTCGCCCACCTTAAAAGTTTTTTACCAGTAGTAATATGTACTTTTACGACTGAAATTATGAACCCACGAAAAAAAAGCAGCGTCGATTCGCTGCTTTTAATGAATAAAAATCCCCCCATGACTTTCTACCGCGTGCTTTACCACATAATATAAGCCTCGCTCGAACTCTTTGTTCATTTTTGTTTGAAGAAACCTTTTTACATAGTAACCCCATTCTTCACCTTTTGTACGTTGAACTGCTATCCACTCCTTCATGTCTTTACTCGTTACCTCATCTGAGACGTACGCTTGAACCGCTGAGAAAAGAGAAGTCGCTACGGCTTGGAACGTCCGCTGACGATCGGTGGCTGAATGATAAGAAGTCGACCATCCTGAAGGCTGGGTGACAAATCCGTAATAAAGCGCGGTGGCTAGTTGGCTGGTCAGCTCCTCATGAAATGTCTTATCGCTATCGTCAGGAAGACTTGAATACAAATGGTTAATGGCCTGCGTTATGATTGGAGGAGCTAATATACTAAGATAAATAGGATTAAGCTCTGCACCAACTTGTGCTTGTGCGGTCCGAGCTTGATTTATATAAACCATTTCGGACAACTCATGATCATCTTCATCGCTTCGATTTAGATTGGAAACCAAATCTACATCGGCAGCCGTGAGGTAATAAGAAAGTTGAGTAGCAACTACTTGTTCTTCTCGCTGAATACATCCTTGGATTGCTGCAGATAAACGGTGCTTTTTCGCTCGTTCTTCGGCGTACCTTTCACCTTGTAAACGCTCAGCATGGGTAAAGAGCAGCTGTAGCTTATTTCCGTACCCATATGCAATTAGATGTTTTAACGTATCAATCTTTATTTCGCGTGAGGCATCGTGAGTATATATAATATGATCCGCTTCTTTCACTTGATCATAAAGACTGGTTCCTCTTCTACTATCTTGGATGACAATAAGCTGTTCTTTTACTGAAGGAATAGTGGCATGGATAGACGTAATAAGAGGATAGCAGCTCGCTCCATCTGCTTTTTCCGCTTCCGTCGTTAAGCGATGTAAGGCCGTAAAGTAATGAGCCCGACTTTCCGTTGAAATGAATGCAAACTGAGGCCAGTCATCAATTCCATATGACCAAGTAAAATCACACTTTTCTTTAAATGATCTTTCAATACATGTTAAAAGCGTTTCAATTAGCTGCCGGCACTCTGCTTTTTGTAAAAACAGCTGTTCAAAATCCTCTGTTACTTCCTTGATTTCTTCTAAAACCGCACTTGCGATACTTTTAATGGATTCAACATACTGAAAAACTCGCTTTGTGCTTTTGGCAGTGGAAGCTTGTTCTGTAAAATAGCGAGGACCATACGGAACCTCTCCAAATAAAGCTTCAAAGTGTAGCTCGGGGTTTCCGTGCACAAGTGCAAATGCAAGGTCGTAGTCCGTGCCTCCGTTTGCATAAACCAAAGCACTTTCAATTAAAGATTTTTCAAGGTTTTCATATACTTCTTGGCGTGATTGGAACGACACCCTTGCTTCATAGGCAGCACTATGCGTCATCTCATACACCGCATCGTAATTTGCTTTTCGGAAACGAATGGGAAACTTTTCGCGCGCAGGGTGAATACCAAAAACAGCACGAACGATGGATGTTTTCCCACTTTGCGCTTCTCCGATTAGTGAAATCTGATAAGCATCCGGACTTTTGTTCACTGTTGGAGTATCTGGCTCGTCCACTTCATCATAAAATGCGTTCACCACGCGCTGGTCGTAGCGTGCTTTCGCTCGTCCTTTTACAGTGCTTGTCCAATACTCTTCTATACGTAACAGTTCATTCAGTTCTTCAACAAGCACATCTACTTCTTCTTGTTCATCACATAGATAACGCTTGACAATCGGATATTTCTGTCCGTTTTTATCTGTCTGAAACGGATGTTGAAATAGTACACACCATCCTTTTCGACTAACGGATGGGAATGCTTTTGCTCGAAAAAACTTCATTCTATCTCCCCACTTTCTATCGAAAGACCTTATAGTTGAAATGTATGGGACGATAGAAGTATGTATGTCTGTAATTTTCCGAATAAAGGAAGGATTTTTCTAACAAAGAGCGAACCTTTGTTAAAGAGGTGATGAGAGCATGTTAACAAAAATTATAAAAGGCAGCATACCGATGGATAAAAAGGGGTCATTTTCCTATGCTCAACAGCATTGGGCAGCGCTTGCCCATGTCGATGGTTTTATTGGGCAGCTAGGGGGATGGAATGTTGAAGATGAAACAGATACGTGCATTATTGCATTATGGAAAGATGAAGACTCTTACCAAGAGTTTATGAAATATACGCACGACTCTATTTTCTACAGCAGCAACCAAGATCAAACCTATACGGCGCTTGATGTATCCATTTCAAACCCTTCACAGTTTATCGGCGGTCGCTACAATTATTATCGAAGCAGCGCGATGGAAACACGCTATTTAATGAAGACGGAAATTGAAGTGGACTTTTATGATCAAAAAGATGTAGAAATGTTAGTGCAAAGCTTAGTAAATCCTTCATACAGGTGCTTATCTCATATCGTTGCTCCGCTAAAACATAATGACATAACTATTTTTACGCTTTACAGCGCAGCGTGTCCAACGAAAACAGTTGATACGCTTGTCCATCCTAACGTTTTGCAAGCTCGCCAGTACATATACAAATTAGAACAGAATTGGAACGTTCTATCTCGTTAAAAACTAAAAGCTATGGCATCTGCCATAGCTTTTTATGGTGTTATCATATGGACTTGCTGATTACGGATTGTAATGACTCGACTTGTCATATGATTAAACAAACCATTTTCAACTACTCCTGGTATCATATTAAGGGCTACTTCTAGCTCATGAGGTCGTTTAATTTCTTGAAAGTGACAGTCCATTATATAGTTTCCATTATCCGTAATAAAAGGCGTATGGTCTTCTAACAATCTGAGCCGTGGTACACACCCAAGGTCTCTCATATGTTTAGCCGTCATTTCCCATCCAAAACGAACTACTTCTACCGGTAAAGGAAACGCACCAAGCGTTTGAACTAGTTTCGTTGAGTCCGCAACGACAATGAACTGTTCAGATGCTTTGGCGATTATCTTTTCACGTAGAAGTGCCCCACCTCCACCTTTTATGAGTGCAAATTGATTGTCCACTTCGTCTGCTCCGTCAATGGCAAGGTCTAGCTTGTTAACGTCTGCCAGCGTCACGAGAGGAATACCGATTTGGCGGGCAAGTTTTTCTGTTTCTTTCGAAGTGGGTACTCCTTGTATGCGAAGGCCGTTTTTTACTCGTTCACCAAGCTTTAAAATTGTGTAATAAACGGTTGAGCCTGTTCCTAGACCAACAATCATGTCGTCTTTTACAAACTCAGCAGCTTTTTCACCGACCGCTTGTTTTTCAACCATAAGCGTATCTCTCCTTTATAATATTCCTGAAAATAAGCGCGCGAAGGATTCTTTTGATCGCTCTATAAGACCTCGCTTATAGAAAGCAACGGGCTTAATAAGTTCGCTGTCTTCCATATCTTCTTCAAAGTGTTTAATTAAATCTTGAATAGCTTTTGAATTCATTAAAAAAGCGTTTACTTCAAAGTTTAAGTGAAAGCTTCTCATATCCATATTGGCTGTTCCAACAGAAGCAAAATCGTCATCAATAATGACAATCTTTTGATGCATAAAGCCTTTTTGATAAGAATAAATTTCGATTCCGGAACGAATGAGTTCTCCAAAGTAAGACCTTGTTGCGTACTGAGTAAGAAAGCCATCATTAATTTCCGGTACCATGATTCGAACGTCAATACCTTTTTTAGCAGCAACTCGAAGCGCTGTTCGAATCGTTTCATTTGGAACTAAGTAAGGAGTTGAAATCCAAATCGATTTTGTGGCACATGCAATCATAGCGTAATAGTATTCGCTCATATTTTCATGGGTATCAGGCCCAGTCGCAATAATTTGTGTAAAACCATCTCCTGAAGTGGAAACCGTCTTTGTGTAGCGCTCTTCAATAATTAAATTTTCTCCGGAAACATACTCCCAGTCAAATAAAAAAACTGCATGAAGAGTTTGTACGGATTCTCCTACTAGTTTTAAATGTGTATCGCGCCAAAAACCAATTTCTTTGTTTTCTCCCAAGTATTCCATACCGATGTTTAAACCACCGACAAAGCCAACTTCACCGTCAATGACAATGATTTTACGATGATTGCGGAAGTTAAACTTTTGATTAAAAAAGCCGCTTTTAATCGGTGAAAAGGCATAAACTTTAACCCCACTGTCTCTTAGCTCTTTAACATCCGAGCCTGATAGTGAGATGCTTCCAACGGTGTCAAAGGTAAAGCGAACTTCGACACCTTCTTTTGCCTTTTCAATCAGCAAGCTCATGATTTCTTTTCCAAGCTTATCAGAGTGAATCATATAATATTCCATATGTATAAAGTGTTTTGCATTCTTTAAACTTGCCGTTATTTCTGAGAAAGTTTCCTGTCCGTTTTTTAGAACTCGTGCTTTTGTGCCGTTGTTTACTTTTGTAAACGAAACTCGCTCCGAATACTCAGCAAATAAGCGTTGATGAGGGCTTAGAGAAGACAAGTCTATCTTTGCTTCTTTTTCTTTTTCCGTCATGCGTTTGAGCGTTTCACGGTTGTTCATTCTCTTTGATTTAAATAAGTAGCCTTTAAGGTACAGCTGACCTGAGTATAGATAAAAGATGTAGCCCACAACAGGGAAGAAAAAGAGAACATACATCCAAAGTAGCGTACTATGAGGCGTCCGATTTTCGAGCATTAAGGAATAGATGCTGATGAAGATGAGCACTGCATATAAAGTAACTAGCGCGATTTTCCATTCTTTCGATAAATCTGTAAAGAAAAAAAGATAGGAAGATACGAGCATAATAAATAAAAAGATAAAGTCGACTCTTCTTTTTTTCATTGTGTATTCTCCAAACTATTGATTAGTTACTTTTGTATTCCCTTTTATGCATATGTTTAACCCTTGTAGAATCAGCATTTCCATCTGAGCATAAAAATACTCTTAACAAGAACCGTTCTTTCTTAATTAGCAATTAAAAAATACTCTCTGCTTGGCATGGTTGCCACTGAGGACTGTTTAATGAGACTTCCTATACTCAACTCGTCAGGAATCTTCCTTTTTACTAGAAAGCTAAGTTGAAACATATGTTAAAATGAGAATTATGCAATTGGAGAAAGTTGGTGAATATAGAATGGATCGATATGATCGTGCCTTTGGAGTATATGGCATTTGTATACAAGATGGAGAGATTCTCGTCATTCGCAAAAATCGCGGACCTTATATTCATCGTTTTGATTTACCCGGTGGTCAGCTTGAGCATGGCGAGACGCTAGTAGATGCGATGCAGCGAGAGTTTTTGGAGGAAACAGGTTTTGAAGTGAACATTACGAAACAAGCAGGTACAGCTGATTTTCAATATCCTTGCCTCTGGAAAGAGTTTACTCATGTTCACCACAT
Source organism: Priestia sp. KCTC 13724 (assembly GCF_056820425.1). Classification (NCBI taxonomy): domain Bacteria; kingdom Bacillati; phylum Bacillota; class Bacilli; order Caryophanales; family Bacillaceae; genus Priestia; species Priestia sp. KCTC 13724. Next base: position 11,316 of record NZ_JBXDLD010000088.1, read on the forward strand.
TGCGGTCTTTTATCATGTAGTGATTAAAGGCGGAGAGCTAATACATATGCCGAGTCAGTTTGAAGGACAAGATGCAGCTGAAGCACTGTGGATTCCCATGGAAAAGTTGGATAAAAACAACGCTTCTCCTCTCGCCTTAAAAGCCATTGAAGCTCATTCTCTTTCAGCTTGGCCACATCAGCCAGAAGTCTATGATAGCTGGAAGCTAAAGAAAACGTTTGAAGAGTAATTAGATAAGGGTATGATAGTGATATTGTTTGACTTATTTATTTGGAGGTAATGAAGTGTCAAAAGCAAAGAAGTTTCAATTTTGGACGATTCAGCTTGTGCTAATCGCATTGTTCATTTACATTTGTACGAAAATTTCATTTGTATTTGAACCAATCGTTGTCTTTTTCACAACGCTCTTTTTCCCTATTTTAGTATCTGGATTTTTATATTTCTTATTTAGTCCTATTGTCTTTTTCCTTGAAAAAAGGAAAGTACCAAAAACGATTGGGATTCTCGTATTGTACGCCGTTTTTATTGGCGTGATTTCGCTCGCGGTTGGAACATTAGGCCCAGCTCTTTCAAAAGAAGCTAATCAGTTTGCCGATAAAGTCCCAACTTACGTAGAAAAGAGCCAGGAAGCGATTAATAATTTATCAGAAACAAAAGGATTCCAGTGGATTGTTGAGCAAGAATATGTATCAATTGAAAAGATTGAGGATTCCCTTGCAAACTTTTCATCTACGCTTACCACTGGTGTCACGAGCAGCTTATCAACTATTTTTAGCGTTTTGACTAACATCACGCTTACAGTTGTGACCGTGCCGTTTATTTTGTTTTATATGTTAAAGGACGGACATAGCTTACCTAAGTACATCGTTAAGCTTTTCCCACCATCTTATCGTGATGAGGGTCTAAAGATTTTAGAAGAAACGAAAGAAACGGTGGCTACTTATATTCAAGGTCAAATGCTTGTTGCACTGTTCGTTGGTGTGTGTGCATCCATTGGTTACTTAATTATTGGATTGCCGTTCGCACTCGTACTGGGCTTAATTGGTGCCGTAACAAATATCATTCCATACTTAGGTCCATTTTTCGGAGCTGCTCCGGCTGTTGTTATCGGAATCTTAGACTCTCCTACAAAAGCACTTTTAGTTATTCTTGTTATGGTGATTGTTCAGCAGCTGGAAGGAAACGTTATTTCACCTCTTATTATGGGTAGAAAGCTAAACATCCACCCGCTGACCATCATTTTACTGCTCTTGGTAGCTGGAAACTTAGCAGGAATTTTAGGAATGATTTTAGCCGTACCGTTCTATGCGGTTGTTAAGACATTAGTGCTTAATATCGTTCGTTTAATCAAGTTACGATCAAGGTCCAAAACAGACCCCGAGGCCTATAGCTAGAGCAAAAAAACAGGACGCGTGTCCTGTTTTTTTATTTGACTAAATTTGTTAAGTCATGAATTACACGATTAGGCGTTAATTCAAGATGATCCGGCACTTGATGATGACGGTTTACCCACACAGTTGAAAATCCGTAATTCTTTGCTCCAGCAATATCCCACGGATTTGATGATAAGAAAAGCACTTCGTCACGTTCCACTTCTAGCTTATTCGCTGCGTAAGTGATAACTAGCCATGGACGGCTTGTACTGTTTGATTTCGTCAATAGAAATGACATCATCAAATAAAGGTGCTAACCTGTGGTGAGCTACGATTGGATCAATCATATGCTTAGGTCCATTTGTAAAGATGGCAAGCAGATATCCTTTTTCTTTTAAATACGCCAGTACTTGTTTCACTTCAGAGTACAGGTTAAGCTTGAAATAAGCATGAAGTAACGCTTCTTCACTTTCAGGTGTTACTTTCTCATCCACAGCATCTATAGCGTAGCGTAATGATTTTTTTGTGAGTTCATAAAAGTCAACATAGCGGTCCATAATTTGGCTTTGCATCGCATATTCGATTTGTTTTTGGCGCCACAACTGACTTATTTTTGTTCCTTTATCAGGATAGTATTCTTCACATGCTTTAATCACGGTATGTACATCAAATAATGTTCCGTACGCATCAAATAAAATAGCTTTAAACTTCATTGTCAGACCTCCTCCCTTATTCATTGTACCCCCTCTTTAAAAAACATAACGGAGTTTCAATAAAAAAAAAGCACATGAGTTCATATGCTTTTTCACTGATTATAATCCCATGCAACGGTCCATTCTCCTTCATTTTTAACTGCGAATACATATTGGTCAATGGAGAAGTTCCCATATTTCCCTTTATAAACTTGAATCACTTTCATTTGATAAACGTCTGTTAACTCTTCGCCATCCGCTGTCATTTTCCATGTATCTAGTTTTTCCACTTCCGTAATGTCATAGGAAAATGTTTCGACACCAAAGTGATTAAAAAAAACATGAGCACGGTCCTGAATATAGGCACCCTTCTCGAAACGAACTTTCATAGCGGGATGAAAGGATTCCCACGAATCTGAGAAGTTTCCTTTTTGTTCAAGGTCATAGAATTCTTCAATCGTATTTTTAGCATGATATGTGGAAGAGAAAAAGGTAAATTGAAATCCCAAAGCACCTATAGTCAATACGGCTACGAGCCCTATAATGACGAGCATTAGTTTAATGAATCGCCTTCGCTTGTTATACAAACCCTCTGCTCCTTCGCAAATTGTAGTTTTATTTTCTACTATAAAGCTTATTCATTAGAACAAGCATTTAGCACATTTAATAAACGTAGAGTAATACGAGACTTCGTTTGATAATTTCTCTCTGCTTAGCATGATTTCCATTCCAGATTGCTCCCGAACGCTGAGCCTCCTCGTATACTGCGGGGTCTTATCTCGCTTATTAGTCCCGTAGAAGTCTCGCATCTTCCATTCCAATCATGGGCTTTTTTATGGGGAGGGCTTTTGATAAGAACTGGTCTATCTTCTAATACTTTAAAAAGCACTCTTCTCAACTAGTACAAAGAGTACCTCTTTTCTATCTAACTTTCATCATTTCTGACGTCCTAAGCTTTATTTTCTTCAAATGTTGGAACAAATTTATTTAATCAATAAAAGAGAAACACAAAACTAAAAAAAAAACCACCTTGTCAGTGGTCTTTTCTACACAATTTGAAACGCCATCTGCATGGCTGCCAGAAATCCAATAAATACGAGAAACGTCACAAGGCCTTCTTTCCAGTCAGGTCTATCTCCTCGAACAAATTTTGCGATGTCGTATGAAAGCATCGCGGCTAAGAATATGGATAGAACAATATAAAACGGCTCCACTTTCTTCCCCCTTTTCCACTTTGTTTTTAGCGTTCGTTAGTCGCCTACACTTTTATAGATTAGCTGTTTTAGATAGGCGTTGTAAAGAATAGGGGTTTGAATGACTTTTTTTCCTAGTGCGGGCATAGACTACTTAAAAGCATGAAAGGATGACGCAGGATGGTTGCATTTAATCCTGAAGAGTTTAGCGTTACATACCGACATGGCGCAACTCCTACCCAGCCTTTTTTAAAAAGGCGCTATACGCTGACTTATGTCTCTGAAACGGATTCCCTGTATTTAATTATTGGAGCTTCATTTGCTAAAGACATGCTCAACGAACAGCGAAACGAACTTTTTGGGGAATGGGTTCATTACAAAGATACAACCGCTCTTTACGTATACGTTTTCATTGGTGATCACCATACTGATAAATCGATTCAAGCCATTCGATACGCTATTTTCAATAAAGAAATGCCGGTGCTTTTAACTGCTTTACGATACGGAGATCATTTCTTCTTTAGGCAAATGCTTGACTTGGACCACGCTCCGATTTACGTTCATTATCATTCAAATTATCCAGAGTTTCATACGGTCCGCTACATGGAAACTCCATCCGTCTACGAAACGATAAAAAGGTAGCCCCTGCTACCTTTTCTTAGCTATGCTTCCACACACCGTTTCGGCGAGAATCACCGACACCTGTTATCCTGCCGTTACCAAGATCTTTCACAAGCAGCTGAATGCCTCCGTAATAGACGTCGCTTGTTTTGCTTTGTACGTCAAAAGCACTCATCTGCTCAATTACTTCTTCAGGCGTAGTTGGCTCGATATAAAGAGTATCTTGATCAAAGATAAAGCGAGGGCGTTTCAACCGCTTTTTCCAACTCTTCTCCTCCTTGAAAATGGCGGGCTAATACTTGATTTAACACCTGTGGAATACGAGTTCCCCCCGGCGTTCCTACTCCCATTACCCATTCTCCTTCCTTGCGGATAATTAAAGGAGATGTAAACGTTCGGGCTCTTTTCCCAGGCTCAGGGTTATTTACGCCGATTGAGCTATACGTATCAGCATTGTTATTAAGAAAAAAGCCATCTACTTGCTTACTTAACCCAAAAAAATTGCTTAGCGTATTGGTCGTGGATACGGTCGTACCTTCCTTATCAATAACGACAAAATGAGTCGTACTTTCATGTTCTTGGTCTGCACCTTCCACTTCACGTTTTTCTGAGTTTTCTAATAAACTTTCAATGTATTCATCGCTAAGGAAACGCTCTACATCCTGTGGGTAAAAAGCAGGATCGCTAATCTCTTTTACTCGGTCAGCGTACGCTATTTCTTTAATTTTCTTAATAGCCTTATAGTCGACTTCTTGCTCGTTTATGTTAACGTTTTCTTTCTCCATCATTTTTAACATTTGAATAACCGTAATACCTGAAAATGGAGGTGGAGCCGCAATGATTTCATTTCCTTTGTATGTTGAAACAACCGGCTGTCTTTCTTCCACTTCATATTCTTGCAAATCTTCTAGTGAAATGCTTGTTTCTTCTGCTAGACGATTGGCAATGTCCTTTTGATAAAAGCCAGCCGCTCCGTTTTGTTTAATATACGTTAACTGTTCAGCAAGCTCAGGCTGCTTTAGCTCCTGTCCTGCTTTTATAGCTTCCCCCTTCGGAAAGAAGCTTGATAAATTGCTGACATCCATCCGTCCACTTGCGTAAAATAATCGGCTCGCTAAGAGTTCGTCTACTTTAAATCCTTTTTCGGCATACTCAATAGCAGGATCAATCAACTTTGTCATAGACGTTGTTCCATATTTTTTATTCACATATTCCATTCCTGCTACAAAGCCAGGAACTCCCGTTTTTCCTTCCAAAGAGCTAGGTGCTACTTCGCGGTAATCAATGAAGGTCGGTTCTTCACCTTCTTTGGCAATAAGCATGCCGCCACCGCCACCAATTCCAGAGCCGTACGGTTCGACAACGCCTAGCGCGTAAGATACAGCAATTGCTGCATCTACAGCATTACCTCCATCTTTTAGTACCTTCATACCTACATCAACTGCAATGGGGTTGGAAGAGCTAACTCCATAAGATGAATCTCCATTGCTAAATAACGGCGTGTTATTTTCATCGTGATTACGAACAAACCATACTGAAGTCGCAATTAATACACATAAAGAAACTCCTCCTATAAGAGCTCTCCGTTTATTCCACATGCTGTTCACTTCTTTCTTTGTTGTGTGTAGTATAAAAAAGAGTTTGGGACATAACAAAATGATTGCTTCTAAAAGACGAACAATAGCTGTTCCCATCTCTTTGGTTTGTCTCAACACGTTCGTTCCATTGCGCTACGGCCACTCGCTTTCCGCGGGAGGAACCTGAGCTTCCTCGCTGCGCTGCCGGATCTCCATTTTCCCTCTCTTTCCCGCAGGAGTCGAGTGTCCTACGCTCCATTCCACCCTGTTTCCAACATTGTTTTCACAATCAACAAAAAACCTGAACGATTAAAAGTTATGAACTCTCAATCGTTCAGGTATAGTAAGGACTGAACTACTTATGTCCCAGCCTCTTTTAATCACGCTAACCGACGATGATTTACTTACTTGTTTAAAGATAATGAAGGTTGCTCAGTCGTTGTTTGCTGTTCAGTTTGCTCCATCATTTTTAAGTTCTTTTCAATTTTTTGTTCTTCAATTGTTGATAAAGTTGTTGGATGCTTTAAAGCTCCTAACGTAACCACCACTCCTGCTACGATAACAACTGGGGCTACTACTCCTACAATACGTTTAACTACCATGATTATTCCTCCTCAATTATTCTGTACTTTTATCCCACAAACCATGCCTTCTTTTATCTGCGCTTCCTGAAATCGTATACTCATTTCTATCTTGAATGAGGGCTTGTACCCCTCCGTAAAACATCGGATTATCGGTTTGTTTCACATCATATCCGTACGTTTTCAATCGATCTTTCACATCATTTTCAAGTTCTTTTTCAGAATATAGCTTGTCAGAATCAAAGATGACGCGGCTTGACTGCACTGCTTTATCAATCGATTGACCACTGTCAAAATAGTTGCCTAGCACCTGCGTTAACACCTGTGGAATTCGGTTCCCTCCAGGTGTCCCGATTCCCATTACCCACTCATCTTCACCGCGGATAATAGTGGGCGCTGTGAATGTACGTGGTCGTTTACCTTCTTCAATTTTATTAATGCCCTCACCAAAAGTACCAAGCGTGTTGTTTAAAAAGAAGCCTTCGATGTTTTTTCCACTTCCGAAGAAATTACTTAGCGTATTGGTTGTGGAAACAACCGTTCCTTCTTTATCTATTACAACAAAATGCGTTGTACTTTCGTGCTCTTCTACATCGCTAACTTTCGTTTTTTTCGTACGCGTTTCATTAATTTTATTTCCTAATAAACGAACGTAACGATCATCGATCCAGTCTTCAGGAGCTTGCTTAATGAAAGATGGATCAGCTACTTTATCTAATCGATCTTGATAAGACACTTTCGATATTTCACCTAGGTAGTGGTTAAACAAGCTTGGCTTTTCATTCTTTAGTTCCCAAATTTGTTCTTCATCAGCAAGCTTTAGCATTTGAATAAGCGTGACGCCTGAAAACGGCGGCGGAGCACTAATGATGCGATTACCTTTATAATTCGTTTCTAAAGGCTTTCGCTCTACTGCTTCATAATCGCGCAAGTCTTTTTTTGAAATCTCCGTCTCATCAGCGATTTCATCACCAATATCTCCGCGATAAAAAGCAGAAGCACCTTCTTCTTTAATCGTTGTAAGAGTCTTAGCTAAATCTTTTTGCTTTAAGACTTCTCCCGCTTCAATTGCTTCTTCATTCGGATAAAACTGCTCAAGCTCATCTTCATCTAAGTTTTTTTGATACGAAATCAACCTATCATGAAGATCTTGGTCCACTTTAAAGCCATCTTTTGCGTAAGAAATCGCAGGGTTTATTAACTCACTCATTGATTTTGTTGCATAGTTTTGGTGAATGTATTCCATCCCAGCGACAAAGCCTGGAACACCTTCTTGCTCATCTTTATCTGAATTCGGAGCAACTTCGCGGTAATCAATAAAGGTAGAATCTCCATCAGCTGGATCAATCAGCATTCCACCACCTCCACCGACACCGGAGCCATATGGCTCAACAACGCCTAGTGCATAGGAAATCGCAATCGCTGCATCAACAGCAGTACCGCCATTTTTCAGTACATCCATCCCCACTTTTGTTGCGTAAGGGTCGGATGTACTAACGGCATACTCTTTTTTGGGAAATAAAAATTGATACGCTACGACACTAATAATGAGAGAAAAGATGATAATGGCTACAAAAAGCAATTTTCGTTTTTTCATCATCTTTCATCTCCTTTAGCTGAATTATTGTTGTGTGTATGCTTCTTCTGTATTGTTAGCAGGAGCATCATCACTTTGGTTTTGACGTTCCTGCGATCTCTTCATTACGTGTGTGTGATCAAGTTTAATTTGAAACTTCTTATCCTCTTTTTCTAAACGACCTTCATTTGATGCGTACTTTGTTAAGTCGTTGTAAATTCGTTTCATGCGCCATGGATTATCTGTTGGCGTAGGACTACCTTCTTTAATAATCATCGGAATGACATCTACCGTAGCTTGGCCCTCTTTATTTAAGTTGTACTGAACCATCGCCGTATTTTTTGTACTTGACCAACCTTGGTCAAAGACAAAGTTTCCTAGACTATAGAAGATAATTGAACCATTATAAACATCAAATGACTGTAAAACGTGAGGGTGATGCCCGATGATGATATCCGCACCTGCATCAACCATTGCTTTTGCTAAGCCCTGTTGACGCTCACTAGGCTCTACATCGTACTCTGCACCCCAGTGCGCGTTTACAACAACTAAATCCGCATTTTCTTTCGCTTCTTGAATTGTTTCAAAAATAACATCTGGATCTGCATCTAAAATGCCTGGGTTATTCTTACCGGCCTTCATTCCTGCAACATATACGTCTGTGAAACCAACGGATGAAATCTTCACACCGTCTACTTCTTTATATGAAATATGTTTCGCTTCTTCTTTATTACGACCAGCACCGACATAGTTCATGCGGTTTTTTTCAAAAGATGCAAGCGTATCTTCTAGACCTTTTGTACCGTAATCCATCGCGTGGTTATTCGCTAGGTTTAATACATCAAATCCTGCATTTTTCATTGTTTTTAAATCTTCTTCTTCACTGTATAAGTGAATGCTTTTTTCAATCTTCTCGTAAGAATCTTCGTCGTTTGTTAAAATAGGAGACTCATAGTTTCCACTCACATAGTCAGACTCATCAAAGAAAGGCTGAACATTTCGAAAAACAAAATCTTCTCCGTGACGGCTCGTCACTTCTTTGATATGTCGACCCATCATAATATCCCCAACCATCGTTAAGGTGATATCATCACTTGACTCTTTTTTTGCAAGGTTAGGATCTTGAAGCGCATCCGAACGCTGAACCCAACCTGCTAGTGCCAAAACAAGGATTAAAATAGGTGTAAGGATAAGTGCTTGTTTTCCACTGCTTGGCTTCGTTCGTTTTATGAACATCAATACTTTTTCCTGAAAGTTTAGCTGCTTTTTCTTCACTGATGTTTGGCCTCCTTTCTTTTAACTTTTTATTAAAATAGGTAATAAATTTGCATTACACCAAACGTGATTCCACTTAGCAATACTGTTGTTCCAACCGTTAATGGTACACCTTGCTTTTGCATTGAGTTGGCGATTAATCCTGGTACGATAACTCCAATACCACGTAGCTCAAATACTTCAAATGGTAGGACAGGATAGAAATAATCAAAAATGACTTTAATTGCAATTCCTGTAATTAACATTGCGGTGAACTTACGACGTCCATATAAAATAACTACTTTTGAAATACCATAAACAACAATTACATATGTTAGTAAACTGATAACAAATACAACGACAATCATCATTGGCTGATCAAAGATAAGTGCCAAGTACCCTGGAACAATTAACCCTGCAGGTAGTACACCTGTTTTTTCCGTAAAAATTAAGCTGAGAGTTATCCCTAATACAAGGGCAATATATAAATCTGATCCGAACATGAAATGGCCTCCTAGATTAAACTGCTTTTTTCATCGTTTTCATTTCAATAATCGCTTCTACAAGTGGCTCTGCTGAACCATGAATATTTCCGACACCATAGACAATGCGATCTTTTAAATATGGTTTCATGCGCTCAAGAATTTCTTCTGTTGATGCACCTTCCATATCCCAGAACTCTTTCGTTGGCAACGTTCCTTTTGCATACGCATCCGCAATCGGTGAGGTTGTCTGACCAATTGCAATCATCACATCTGCTTCTATATAAGGCATTACGTCAACCGCGAATTGTTCTGTGCGATCGACACGGTCTGGACGGCAGTTCATGATAACAATCGGAAGCTTAGGGCTATAGTTCATAGAATCTACACGCTCCCAAATACGAAGTGTTGATGAAGCATCATTGGCTGCAAATCCATTTACTAAGAAAGCTGGATTACTTGTATCTCCAAACTTCGTAATTCTCATTGCACCTGGATCTGGCTGAGCGTTTAGCATTCCTCTCATTGCCGTTTCTTCATCAATGCCTAGTGCTTCAGCAACAGCTAAACCAATTGAAGCATTATCTGGGAATACCATGTAATCAAACTTACGTAAATACTCTTCAGAAATACGATCATTATCAGCAACGATTACTTTTGTATTTCGCTCCGCTGCAACCTTTTTGTAATACTCTAAATAAGGACCTTCAATTGTAACAAGGTGTCCATTATAAGGAATTGTCGCTAGGAAAGCTTGGGCAACTTCATCTAAAGTTGGCCCCATTACATCCATGTGATCCTTAAGTACGTTTACAATAACGCCCACTTTGGCTTGAATAAGCTGGTTTTGAAATGTAATTTGATAATCTGGCTGAACGGCCATACATTCACAAATAAGTGCTTCGGCTCCCATATCGGCAACTTCATTTACAACGCGTCGTTGCTCTCCAATATTTGGCCCTTCTTTACGACGGATAATTGGTTCTTCTTCTGATGTGTGCCAATAAATCATTCGCGCTTGGGTACCTGTTGTTTTTCCAACTGTTTTGTAACCTGCTTCTTTTACAATTCCTGTTATTAAACGCGTAACAGTTGATTTTCCTCGAATACCGTTAACATTTACTCGAACTGGAATTGAATGCAGTTTACGCAAATGTCTACGATACTCCCAAATGCCATAGCCTAGTAAAAATAAGCAGCATAGGACTATTAAGATCATCTCTTATCCTTCTCCTTCCAAAATAGCGTTGACCGCTAAAATTGTTAGCGTTCATCTGCGATTTCGTTTCTCTTCTCTTTATCTAATTTCATTTTTACGTTTGGGCTCGAGCACCAAATTCAACAGGTCTAAACCTACCACTCGCACGAAGAAACGGTCAATAGCTCAAACGATACATGTTTTTTGTATTGGTTATAAAAGGTCAAGGAGCTTTCACAACGCTGTCGTTTCCAAGCATTTTCTCTAGCATTCGTGACCATTCGCCTAATAGAAGCTCTTTAATCCTTTATTTTTTTTTATATTTTTTACACATTCACATTACGAAGATGCAATATCTTTAATACATGAAACATTCCTGTAATGTAAAACCCATAAAAAGATTACAAATGAATTTAATTTTACTTTTCACTCCATAATCTTTCTAATGTGATTGTTAAAATACTGATTTTTCACTAAAATGAGCATGTTCCTATAGTCATTAAAGAAAAAGTAAGATATATAATTTGATAGACTCATAAAGAGAGTAGTCAGAAAGGTTACACTGACTACCAAATTCACATACATAGACAAACTTTATAACCATTTCTGTTTTAGGAAGATAGATGTTCTTTTTCACGATTGAATTTTAAATATTTTGGGTATAAAGCTCGTAGTCAAATATAAATTGCATGACAGAGGTGAATAAATAATAATCGACACGGTGCTTTATTTTTCTTTTACTGCTTTATATATTGCCTTGTTAGGTTGGGGCTTATTTCTTTATAGAACGCGAACAAGTCATTCTTTTACATATTTTTTATTAGTCGTGATGCTAGGGCTCATTTATGACAACGGTTTATTAGCGATCGGCTTGTTTATTGGTGAAGGATCCACTCTTGAAACGCTAAACCTATGGAGATTTCTAGGTCATGCTTTCTTCACTCCTACTCTTGTACTTTTTGCTTTGGGTATTGGGAGGCATGCGAAACTGCAATGGGCTAAGAAAAACGTTACTCTTTATAGCTTTTTCCTTATTACCATTACCTTAATCGTGTATGAAATCACAGAGATTATGCATCAAACCCTTCAACCAGTCGTCGAATATGGCATACTTCGTTATACGCTAGTTGGCGCGCACAGTGGACCACCAATTATGGTTTTAATCGTGACGTTTATTTTACTTTTAGTAAGCATTTCACTTTTTCGCCATACTAAATGGAATGTGATGCTGATTGGAGTTGTTTTAATGATTGCAGGAAGTGCTATTCCACTTCCGATCGAGAGCGGTGCCGTAACAAATACATTCGAACTTATTTTTATGACAGCACTAATGATGACAATGTCAAAATTCCTTCTAAAAGAAGCAGGATAACTCTTGCTTCTTTTTTTCTAGTTTGATATAGTTTCCCCTACCGAACGTTAGGTAAATTGAAGAGTTATCTGATCGATTATTAACATCCATCTTTGAACAAGGAATTGCAGAAGGAACAATGCGAGACGAGAAAATTGACCGCTATATTAACAGCTTTTATTGCTTAGCGGATGGGTTATTTATTCAGCGCTTTTACTACGATCAAGAGCGCTATTCTACCAAAATAAAAGATGCTTGGAACGTTTTTTGGTTAGGAATTAAAAAGGAATAAAAGAATGTTAAAGGAGTTTTATCCATGGCTTGGATTTATTTAATTATTGCAGGTTTGTTTGAAATTGTGTGGGCAATGGGCCTAAAGTATTCAGAAGGCTTCACTCAGCTTTGGCCTTCTGTTGTAACCTTAATCGCAATTGTCATTAGCTTTTTCTTCTTTTCAAAAGCATTAAAAGACATTGCAGTTGGGACTTCTTATGCCATTTTTACAGGTATAGGCGCAGCAGGAACAGCCATCATTGGCATGGTTGCTTTAAATGAAGATGCGAGCTTAACCAGAATCTTTTTCTTAGTGTTAATGCTTGTTGGTATTGTTGGTATTAAGCTGGTATCGAGTGATGATGTAAAGGAGGAAGGCTAATATGGCTTGGATTGCTTTAATTGGAGCAGGAATATGTGAGGTTGGGTTTGTTATTTTTTTAAAACTGTCAGATGGTTTTAAGCGCCTGCTTCCTTCTATTGGGTTTAGCGCATTTAGCCTTGCCAGCTTTTATTTACTTTCCTTAGCTCTACGAGACATTCCAATCGGGACTGCGTATAGCATTTGGACTGGTGTTGGGGCAGTAGGAAGCGTATTATTAGGGATGTTTCTCTTTAATGAAAAGAAAGATTGGAAGCGTCTTTTATTTATCTCCTTTATTGTCATTGGCGTAATTGGGTTAAAATTCACTTCTTAACAACATAATCCATGCTATAATGAACTTGTATTGATTCTTTGACTAGGAGACGATGACCATGAACCTTGGTTTTGGAGAAATTGCGCTGATTGTCTTTGTTGCTTTGCTTTTATTCGGCCCAAAAAAGCTTCCTGAGCTTGGAAAAGCAGCAGGAAAAACGCTGCGAGAGTTTAAGCTTGCTACCAAAGGAATGATGGAAGACGATGAAGATGATAAGACAAAGAAAACACAAAAGCAAGTATAACCCTACTTCTTAGTCATAACGCATAAACAAAGCAGATGCCCATGTGGACATCTGCTTTTTATTTACTGCTTTTGCTGACCTTCTTTTAAGACAGTTTCCCAAAATCCTGGTGTATACTCAAAGCTAAATTTCTTTGCTGCTTGTACAATTTTAACATTCAGCTCTTGCTTAATATCTTCACGTTCTGAGGCGCATGCGGCTTGAGCTGCGCTCTTCACTTTCGGAGATAGCCTTTGCAGAAGCTCTTCAACAGCTTTTTCATCATCTTTTTTCACTCGTTCAATTAATTTATAAAGAGTTGTCATGTAACATCACTTCTTTCTTAAGTCACTTGAAAGATTTTCTATAGTTTCTTCCAGCTGTTTAATATTCGTTTCAACCCTCACTAACAAATAAAACGAGACCACAACAGGAAAGCCAACTTGATTAATAACGGATAACCATTCAACCATGTGCATCCCTTCCTTCTAATTGTTGTTTTAATCGCATAAGTGAGCTCCGATACTTAAATGAAATGGCCTGTGGAGAGACGTGAAAAAAAGAAGCAATTTCACCGTTCGTCCATCCTTCAACAATACGAAAATGCAGAATAAGCTGCTGCTTCCACGGTAAGGATACGAGCGCTTTATAAAGCGCTTCATCTTCGATTTGATTGCTTAAAAATGATCTATTCCACCAGTCCCGATCCACTACACCAAGCGTTTCGCCGTATGTTCGCTGTTCTTCTTTCACAACCGGCTGATCCAAGCTTTTTACATAGTGTGTCTTCTGATAAAGCTGCACTTTATCCCGTACAAAGTGCTTACACAACGTTGAAACATAAGCCAAAAAGCGAATTTCACTGTAAAACTGTTTGAATGCTTCATCTACTAACGACGCATATTGCTCGCTCTTGTGATGAAACGTCATTTGTAATAAGTCGTAGTGACAATCGTTTTTTAAAAAATTTTTTAATAAAGGAGAAGAAAGTGCTGCTCGATGTTTCCAGTAAAATGTAGAAAAAGATGTTTCTAAATACGGGGGGATAAGATGATGTACAGATTGATTAACCATGTAAGTAACCTCCTATTTTTTTAAATATAGTAGATAAAAAGGGGAAAGCTGAGAAAAAAACAACAAAACAAGAACATTTGTTCTTATTTATATTAAAGGATAGGTACACTAAAAGTCAAACTGTGGTTTTAAATCATGTTATTACCAATTAGTTAATTAAATATGTTAAAATATGGATATAAAAAGGGGTTACAATGACAAAAAATCTATCGTTCATGGGAAAAGTAACATTTTGGATTGGCTTCTTCTTTTTTGTGTTTAGCTTTTCTTCTCTTTTAGGAGATACCGACTTTAAAGAAGTAGTCCCTACTACTTCAATTGGGCTTATATATTTTTTACTTGATGGCGCTTTGCTACTTGGGAGCCGTTTATTTCAAAAATCAACAAAGAAGCAGAGGTGATTCCCCTGCTCCTTTGTTTGTATCTATTAGTTATCGTTTGGAAAAACAAGTTCCAGCTGACTACGAACCTTGTCCATCACACGCATTGTTGTATATGAATTTTCAAATGAGTTTACAGCTGATTCTGTTTCGCCGCTGTTTAACAAATCAATAAATTCTTTTACTTCATAATACATTGGCGGATGGCTTTGCTCGACTGTGAGTTCTTCTACCGACCCATCGTTGTAGCGAATTTCTACCTTTTCAGCAGTATGAATTTTATCGATAATCATGCTTCCTTTTTCACCTTGAATTTCGCTTGGCAGGTGTGAGTTTGTGATTTTAGAGTACATCACAACAGCGTCTTTATCATCATATGATAGGGCTACAGTACCTTCTCCATCAACACCTGACTCCAGCATCACTCCGGTTGCCTTAACTTCTTTTGGAGCACCAAATAATGCAATCAGCGGATATAAGCAGTATACGCCCAAGTCCATAAGAGAACCGTTGGCGAATTTAGGGTTAAAAGCGTTTAGCACAATGCCTTCCTTGTATTTATCATAACGAGAAGAGTATTGGCAGTAGCTCGCAAAGTAGCGACGAACGGGACCAATTTTATGTAGATTTTCTGCAATGACTTTAAAATTCGGAAGAAGCGTAGATTTCATTGCTTCCATTAATAAAACATTGTTGTTTTTTGCAGCTTGAATCATTTGCGTTACTTCCGTAGAATTGGCTGCAAGCGGTTTTTCACATAGAACATGCTTGCCGTTCTTCATGAATAGAATTGCTTGTTCAGCGTGATACGTATTAGGTGACGCAATGTAAACAGCATCGAGTTGATCGCTCGTAGCCATTTCTTCCAAGTTAGTAAACGTTGTGGTTACGTTGTATTTAGAAGCAAATTCCTGTGCGCGCTCTTCTGTTCTTGAGTACACAGCGGTTAATTTGAAGTCTTCTACGTGACTTGCTGCTTCTAATAATGATTCTGTAATCCAGTTTGTTCCGATAACGCCAAAACGAATCATTTTATTCACTCCTTTTTTACATATACGTCCTATTGTAGCCTGATTCAAATTAAAAGTGCAATGAAATCGTTTTAATATTTCACATTGAGAAGAATATGACTTTCTTTTCATATTTATAAAACATTCTCTTTGCTCGGTGTGATTTCCATTTCAGATTGTTCCCTTTCCGCAGAGCGAGCGCTGAGCTTCCTCGTATACTGCGGGGTCTCAGCTGTCTCGCTAGTCCCGCAGGAGTGGCTCATCCTTCATTTCAATCATGAGGCTTTTGAATAAGACAAATCTTTAATGTGATTACTCTCTCCACTTCCCATGATATCCTGATCTTTATGTTCACTAACACGTACTTTTCCTTTACATACGAAAAAAGCAAGTTGGCATATCGCCAGCTTGCTAGGTTTCGTCACTTTGTTCTTTTCGCTTACTGAGTCGTCCTTCTTTACGCACAGCTTCACGGAGTAAAAATTCAATGTGTCCGTTGACGCTTCGAAATTCGTCTTGTGCCCAGCGCTCTAATAGCTTATAGAGCTCAGGGTCAATTCGCAGTGGGAAACTTTTCTTTTTTGCCATTCCTTCTCACAACC
The DNA here is from genome assembly GCF_056820425.1 of Priestia sp. KCTC 13724. NCBI lineage: Bacteria > Bacillati > Bacillota > Bacilli > Caryophanales > Bacillaceae > Priestia > Priestia sp. KCTC 13724. Next base: position 27,474 of record NZ_JBXDLD010000088.1, read on the forward strand.
AATTAGTATAAGCTACCTGTATTCACCACAGGCTGTGTTCCTCGATCTGAAATAATTGCGATCATCAAATCGTTGACCATATTGACTTTACGCTCTTCATCTAAATCTAGTATACCATCTTGTTCTAATTGCTCAACTGCCATTTGTGCCATTGAAACTGCGCCTTCAACAATTTTCTTACGGGCTGATAAAATAGCTGTTGCCTGCTGCCTTTGTAGCATGGCGCTTGCAATTTCTGTTGAATATGCTAAGTGCGTTAAGCGCGCTTCAATAACTTCTACACCAGCAACCTCAAGACGATCTTGCAGCTCTTTTGCTAATTCATCAGAAATTTCATCTGCATTTCCACGAAGCGTAAGCTCTACGTTTTCAAACGTATCGTAAGGATAACGCGTCGCTACTGCTCGAATCGCTGTTTCACTTTGAATCGCCACAAACTCTTCATACGAATCTACATCAAACACTGCTTTGGCAGAGTCTACTACTTTAAAAACAACAACTGCGGCAATCTCAATTGGGTTTCCTTCTACATCATTTACTTTTAACTTTTTACTATTAAAATTTCGAACTCGTAATGAGATGGTACGTCTAATTGTTAGCGGAACGGTTACGAACAAACCGCTGTTACGAATGCTTCCTAAGTATTTTCCAAAGAAAATAACAACTTGAGATTGATTCGGCTGTACAACCGTCACACCGGAAGCTAACAATCCACCAATAGCAATAAGCGGAAGTCCTATAAGCGGCACTTCTTGAATGAGCATAAAAACACCGCCAATGATGGCTACTAAAATCAACAGAATGCCCACAAAACCATTTAAAATCCACGCTTGACGCTCCTGCAAAGTAATCTCCCCTTTGTAATTATATCTTTTTCATATTATTATGATATCACTTTTAGAAATAAATGTAAATATAAAACTGGATAATCTAGCCTATCCTAAAAAATGCTAAGCTCTCTAAATTTAAGGAATGGATATCCTTCAGCAACATTGTTTTCACAGTCAATAAAACCTGAACGATTAAAGCTGAATTACTTATGTCCCAGCCTCATTATATGTATATAAAAATTATCGTTTATGCACTTTTTTTATACATCCGTGATTTAACAGGCTTTCTTATCAAGAAATAAGGGTTCCCTATGAATAAAAAGCAACGTATTTATACATTAAAATAATTAATTTCTATATTCTCTTATACATCATTTCCTATTAAGCCATTCGTAATTTTTCTAAAAGCCAAATGCATCCATTTAATTGCAGCTGTCATGACAACAATGACCATGATAATTTTAATAACCATTTGAATGAATCCATTTTCAATATAATTTTGCAGCATCTGACTACCGATATAAAAGCAACCGACTGCAAATCCAATGGTCATGATAAAAGTGGCAGCAACTCCAATACGCTGTTGCCAAGTTAGCTTTTCCACCACTTCTCGATTTGCCACGACAACATAAATTAAAACAAAAATAAATATTAATAGAGAAAACAAGTCTTCCATTCTAGTCGCCTCCCCTTCTTTATCCAAATTGTAACATATTAAGTTCTTTTTTGTAACTACTCAGATCCCTATCCAAAACCAATACAAATAGAGGTAATTGATCACGAATTACCTC